>JBJMKN010000031.1:0-8906 GCA_045805765.1 Solirubrobacterales bacterium | reverse complement strand
CGCCCGCTGAGGCGTGCTGGTCGGGCAGCACCTCGACGTCCGCCGGCGCCTCACCCGGCTCCTCCGCCAGCACCCGCGCCGCCTCGGGCGGGAACGACGCGCGGACGGCCCGGCCGGCCACGAACGGCGACGACATCGGCTCGCCGCTGTTGGCCACCGCGACGAGCAGCGCCTGCCCGTCGGGCAGCCGGACGACCAGGTGGGTCGCCGGCCCCAGGTAGACCACCCGGTCGACCAGCCCGGTGAACGCGTTGTGCCCCTCGGCAACCGGCCCGGCGGTGTCGGCCGGCTCCAGCGTGATCCGCTCGGGGCGCACCACCACCGTGCGGCGTCCCGGCTGCCCGGACCCGACGGCCCGCAGCCCGAGGCCGCCCAGCCGCCCGGTGACCTCCCCTCCGTCGGTGCCGAGCACCTCGACGTCGAGCACGTTGGCCGACCCGAGGAAGCCGGCGACGTACGCGGTCTCCGGGGCGGCGTAGACCGCCTCGGGCGGCCCCAGCTGCTCGACCCGTCCGTCGCGCATGACCGCGAGGCGGTCCGACATCGTCAGCGCCTCCTCCTGGTCGTGGGTGACGTAGACGAAGGTCACGCCGACCTCCTGCTGGATCGCCTTGAGCTCCAGCTGGAGGTGCTTGCGCAGCTTGGCGTCCAACGCGCCCAGCGGCTCGTCGAGCAGCAGCACCCGTGGCCGCAGCACCAGTGCCCGGGCGAGCGCGACGCGCTGCTGCTGACCGCCCGAGAGCTGGGCCGGGCGTCGTCGCGCGTGCTCACTCATCTGCACCAGCTCGAGCATCTCGGCCACCCGACGCTGCCCGTCGGCCCGGCTCACGCCTTGGTAGCGCAGGCCGAACGCCACGTTGTCCGAGACGTCCATGAAGGGGAACAGCGCGTAGGACTGGAACACCGTGTTGACCGGCCGCTTGTGAGCGGGCACCGACACCAGGTCCCGGCCGTCGAGCAGGATCTGGCCCGAGGTCGGCGGCTCGAAGCCGGCGATCATCCGCAGCGTCGTCGTCTTCCCCGACCCGGAGGGCCCCAGCATCGTGAAGAACTCCCCCTGCGCGATCTCCAAATCGATCCCCGCAACCGCGGCCACCTCCCCGTAGTACTTCGTGAGGCCGGTGAGACGGATGTCGGGAGTGCTCGCGTCTATGGGTGTGACGTTATCCGGGGAGGTGCGGATTGCAAGGACAAACTGGCCCGGGTGGCTTAGCCGGAGTGGAGTAGTGGGCGAGGGGTTGGCGGGGGCGGGACCCCCACCGCCTCCCGCCCTGTCAGCCGCGGGGGAGTTCAGTTGCGTGGTTCCTTTGTCCGGCTATAGAGGACTAAAGAACCACGGAACGCGGTAGGGCCGCCCTCGTCCCTCAACAGCTAGGCACCCAGCACGAGCTCCTGCGCGACCCGCCAGTCCTACCGCGCGTCTCGCTGTCTCTGACCAACTGTCGTAGAGCGGGCGGGGCACCCCCTGAGCGCCACTTAGCACGAGGCGGGCCAACGACCTCCGGGCGACAGCGGCTGCGGGTCCACCCGCCAAGCTGCGGCGAGCAGGGGGTGCCCCGCCCGCTCTCTACCGAATCCCTTTGTTAGTAACCGGCAGGGTGACGCGCGGTGAAGCCGACGTTGTCGCGCAGGTCCTCGTGCCAGCGGGGGCCCGTTTCGCCGCCCGAGTCGCCCGAGGTGTCCCAGCGGAAGCCGGCGACCACTGCGTAGGCGTGGCCGCCGTTGGCGTAGACGGTGATCCAGCGGCCTTCGCCTTCTTCGGCCCAGTTCATCATCGGGCCGGAGGGGAGGGGGCTTTCGAGGAATTTGCCGCCGTGGAGGGCGTAGCTGACGGCGCCGGAGCAGTCGTAGCCGGCGTCCCACCAGCGGGCGTGGCCGCCGCCCCAGATGTAGGGCTTGCTGCGGATCTTGTTGGCCGCGGCGATCACGCGTTTGACGCGGGCGGGGGCGCTGGCCGGCGGGATCAGCATCCCGTTGTCCAGCAGCTTCGCCTTCGCGGTCGGCGTGCAGACGTCGACTTCAGCCGGGGACATGCCGCCGGTCGTGCAGCGGGCCGAGGCGGTGCCTGGGCCGATTAGGACAACGGCAAGCAGGGTAATAGCAAGCGCAAGCCCAGCCAACCTCAAGTTGTGACGCAAACCGATTCTCCTTCGTCGGCCTACGGGGTTAGCTGTCGGGCTGGCGCGAAAGGAGCTTGCGCCTCCACCTTGGACTTGGTGGATTAGCCCCGAAAACGTGGTTCCCCCGCTCCTCGTACGCTCTTTGCGCTGAGGACTCGGCGTTTCGGTTACTGACCGGCGGCAGTGTAGACGATCGCGCGGCGGTCTGCTTACAAAACGCAAATATTTGCTCGAAGATCCCGCTCCCATCGAGGTTCTGTTCGACGCGGCGGCTGGTAGCTTGCGCCTTGGGATGAACCTTTCGGGCCGAAAAGCGCTGCTGACGGGGGCCACGGGCGGCCTCGGCAGGGCGATCGCCCAGGCGATGGCCGAGCGCGGCGCCGTCCTCGCGCTCAGCGCCCGCAACCGCGGGGCGCTGGAGGCGATGGCTGCGGAGCTGCCCGGCAGCGGCCACTCCGTGCTCCCAGCCGACCTCGCCGAGCCCGATGCCGCCGAGCGCCTCGCCACCGAGGCCGCCGGCACCGAGATCCTCGTCGCCAACGCCGGCCTGCCGGCCGCGGGCAGGGTGGAGGACTTCAGCCCCGACCAGGTGAAGCGGGCGCTGCGGGTCAACCTCGATGCGCCGATGCTTCTCGCCCAGGCGCTCTACCCGCAGATGGTCGAGGCCGGTTCAGGCCACCTGCTCTTCGTCGCCTCGCTCTCCGGCAAGGCGGCGAGCCCACGGTCGGCTATCTACAACGCGACCAAGTTCGGCCTCCGCGGCTTTTCCCTCGGCCTCCGCGCCGACCTGGTGCCGAAAGGGGTCGGCGTCTCGCTGCTGACTCCGGGGTTCATCCGCGAAGCGGGGATGTTCGCCGACGCCGGCGCCAAGCCACCGCCGGGGATGGGAACCGCCACCCCCGAGCAGGTGGGGGCGGGCGCCGTCAAGGCGATCGAGCGCGACAGGGTCGAGGTAATCGTGGCGCCGCTGCCGCAACGCGCCGGCGCCCACCTGGCCGCGATCAGCCCGGCCCTCAGCGTCAAGGTCCAGAGCGGCGCCGCCGGCCAGAAGGCCGCCGACGCGATCGCCGAAGGCCACCCGGCCGACAAGCGCTGAGCTGCGCCCGGCCGGGGCGCGGTTTTCCTTAGACTCGAACGCGTGAGCAGCGATTCCTTTGGCGCCCGTTCGAGCCTCCAGGTAGGGGGCCGCGAGTTCGAGATCTTCCGGCTCGACGCGCTGCAGGAGCGCTTCGACGTCGCCCGCCTGCCGTACTCGATCAAGGTCCTGCTGGAGAACGTGCTGCGGCTCGAGGACGGGACCTCGGTCAGCGCCGCCGACGTCGAGGCGATCGCCTCCTGGGACGCGCCCGCCGCGCCCAGCGTCGAGATCCCCTTCCAGCCCGCCCGCGTCCTCATGCAGGACTTCACCGGAGTCCCCGCCGTCGTCGACCTGGCGGCGATGCGCGACGCGATGGAGGAGATCGGCGGCGACCCGGCCGCGATCAACCCGCTCGTCGACGTCGACCTCGTGATCGACCACTCGGTCCAGGTCGACGCCTTCGGCAACGAGCGCGCCTTCGCCGTCAACGCCGAGCACGACTTCGAGCGCAACCTCGAGCGCTACTCGTTTCTCAAATGGGGCCAGCAGTCCTTCGACAACTTCCGCGTCGTCCCGCCGGCGACCGGGATCTGCCACCAGGTCAACCTCGAGTACCTCGCCCAGGTCGTCTACAGCCGCGAAAGCGACGGCGTCCTCCGCGCCTATCCCGACACCCTCGTCGGCACCGACTCCCACACGACGATGGTCAACGGCCTCGGCGTCCTCGGTTGGGGCGTCGGCGGGATCGAGGCCGAGGCGGCGATGCTGGGCCAGCCGATCTCGATGCTGCTGCCGCAGGTGCTCGGCTTCAAGCTCTCGGGCGAGCTGCCGGAGGGGGCGACGGCGACCGACCTCGTCCTCACCGTGACCGAGATGCTGCGCGAGCGCGGCGTCGTCTCCAAGTTCGTCGAGTTCTTCGGCCCCGGCCTGCCGACCCTCGGTCTCGCCGATCGCGCCACCCTTGGCAACATGTCGCCGGAGTTCGGCTCGACCTGCGCGATCTTCCCGGTCGACGCCGAGACCCTCCGCTACCTCGACCTCACCGGCCGCCCAACCGAGACGATCGAGCTGGTCGACGCCTACGCGCGCGAGCAGGGCATGTTCCATGACGCGGGCCACGACGGGTCCAGCCCGGACCCGGTCTTCTCCGACCTGCTGGAGCTGAACCTCGGCGACGTCGTCCCCAGCCTCGCCGGCCCGAAAAGGCCGCAGGACCGGGTTCCGCTCGCCGACGCGAAGGAGGCCTTCCTCGAGGCGATGCGGGAGTTCGACCCCGACGCGGCGGAGCAGATGGGCAATGGCCGCGACGAGGCGATCGAAGAGTCATTTCCCGCTTCCGACCCGCCCGCCGAGGACCACGACGACGAGCGCGGCAAGCCGCGTCCGGCGGTCTCCAGCCCAACGGCAGCGCCGACGAAGCGCACGCACGACGCGATCGGGGTGACGCTCGAGGACGGCACCGAGTTCGAGCTCGACCACGGCTGCGTCGTCATCGCCGCGATCACCAGCTGCACCAACACCTCGAACCCGAGCGTGATGATCGGCGCCGGCCTGCTCGCCCGCAACGCGGTGCAGCGCGGCCTCACCCGCAAGCCGTGGGTGAAGACCTCGCTGGCGCCCGGCTCGACCGTCGTCACCGACTACCTCGAGCAGGCGGGCCTGACCGAGTACCTCGACGCGCTCCAGTTCAACCTCGTCGGCTACGGCTGCACCACCTGCATCGGCAACTCCGGGCCGCTGGCGCCGGAGATCTCGGCCGCGGTCGCCGAGAAGGACCTGGCCGTCTGCTCGGTCCTCTCGGGCAACCGCAACTTCGAGGGCCGGATCAACCAGGACGTGAAGGCGAACTACCTCGCCAGCCCGCCGCTGGTCGTCGCCTACGCCCTCGCCGGCCGGATGGACGTCGACCTGAACAACGAGCCGCTCGGCGAGGGCCCTGACGGTGAGCCGGTCTTCCTCCGCGACATCTGGCCGAGCGCGGCCGAGGTGAAGCAGGTCGTCGGGGCCTCCGTCGCCTCGGAGATGTTCAAGCGCAACTACGCCGACGTCTTCAGCGGCGACGAGATGTGGAACGCGGTCGAGGTTCCCTCCGGCGACCGCTACACGTGGCCCGACTCGACCTACGTCCGCCGCCCCAGCTTCTTCGAGCAGATGCCCGCCGCGGCGCCCGGCGTCGAGCCGATCGCCGGGGCTCGCGCCCTCGCGGTGCTGGGGGACTCGGTCACGACCGACCACATCTCCCCGGCGGGCGCGATCAAACGCGACAGCCCGGCCGGCAGCTGGCTGATGGAAAACGGAGTCGAGGTCAAGGACTTCAACTCCTACGGCTCCCGCCGCGGCAACCACGAGGTGATGATCCGCGGCACCTTCGCCAACATCCGCCTCCGCAACCAGCTGGTCGAGCGGGCCGGCGGCTACACCCGCCACTTCCCGGGCGGCGAGGAGACGACGATCTACGAGGCGGCGATGAGCTACGCCGCCGAAGGGGTGCCGCTGGTGGTCCTGGCCGGCAAGGAGTACGGCTCCGGCTCCTCCCGCGACTGGGCGGCGAAGGGAACCAAGCTGCTCGGGGTGCGGGCCGTTATCGCCGAGAGCTACGAGCGCATCCACCGCTCCAACCTGATCGGGATGGGGGTGCTGCCGCTGCAGTTCGCCGAGGGCGAGAGCGCCGCCTCGCTCGGCCTCGAAGGATCCGAGCGCTTCGACGTCGGCGAGCTCGAAGAAGGGCGGGCGAAAACGGTCACCGTCAGCGCCCGGGCCGAGGACGGGACCGAGAAGAGCTTCGAGGCCGCAGTCAGGCTGGACACGCCGAACGAGGTCGCCTACTTCGTCAACGGCGGCATCCTCCAGACCGTCCTGCGCAAGTTAAAAGGGTAGGCGCAGCGGGGCCGCGGGAGGCAGGGGGGTCCGCGCGACCCTCACTGCACCTGTGCGCGTCGGTAGCCAGGGAGGGATGCCGACGCGAGCCGTTCCCCCTGGCGGGACTGCCCTGAGGAACAGTCAGGGTTTAGCTATACCGGCTCGACCACTCACGGTCAAGCGGAATCGAGCGCTTTAGGTACGTTCGCGGGCGCTTTCCGGGCACTGTTTTTACGAACCCGGGTGTTCGGCGATCCCCCAGCCCTTGCGCTCGATCAGCTCGATCGCAGTGACGCTGCCGACCGGCCCGACCGGGGTGAGGGTGGCGGCGAGCAGGGTGTAGGGGGCCTCCTTGCGGATGCAGGCGACCCAGATCACGACGCAGAGGGCGATGAAGCCGAGGCCGTGGGCCCAGCCGAAGAGCATCGTCTCCACCTCGAATCCCGGCACCAGCCAGAAGAGGAGGAGGCCGCCGAAGATCGCCAGCTCGATCCAGGAGAGGCGCTTGACCCAGACGAAGAGCTCGCCCGGGACGGGCTTTTCGAACGGCTTGCGGGCCATCGCGCCTAGCTGGTCGGGGTGAGCGCGGTGAGGACGATGCGCTCCTGCTCCCGCGCGTGGGCGCCGGAGTAGCCCTCGCCGGTGCTGGCGCGGCCCTGGCGGCCGATGTAGGTGAGGGTGACGCCCTCGGGCAGGACGTCGGGCATCCGTCGCGACATCACCTTCCAGGCGCCCATGTTGCGCGGCTCCTCCTGGACCCAGGCGATCTCCTTCAGGTTCGGGTAGGAGGCGATCAGCCGTTCCAGCTGTTCCTTCGCGAACGGGTAGAGGACCTCGACCCGGGCGATCGCCACGTTCTCGGCGGCGGCGCGGCGCTCGTTGCCGTCCATGTCGTAGTAGACCTTGCCGGTGCAGAGGACGAGCCGCTCGACCTTCTCCCGGCGCTCGCCGGCGCTCGGGTCGTCGAGGATGAACCGCAGTTCGCCGTCGGTCAGCTCCTCCAGGGTTGCGGCGGCGCCGGCGTTGCGCAGCAGCCCCTTCGGCGTGAAGACGATCAGTGGCCGCGGCTTCTTGATCAGCGCCTGGCGGCGCAGCAGGTGGAAGTACTGGGCGGCGGTGGTCGGGTAGGCGATGCGGATGTTGCCCTCGGCGCCGAGGGCGAGGAAGCGCTCGATCCGGGCGCTCGAGTGCTCCGGGCCCGAGCCCTCGTACCCGTGCGGCAGCAGCAGGGTGAGGCGGCTGGTCTGACCCCACTTCGACTCGCCCGAGACGATGAAGCTGTCGATGATCACCTGGCCGGCGTTGGCGAAGTCGCCGAACTGCGCCTCCCAGAGGACGAGCGCGCTCGGGCTCGCGGCAGAGTAGCCGTACTCGAAGCCGAGGCAGGCGGTCTCCGAGAGGGGGCTGTTGTAGAGCTCGAACGGGGCTGAGGCCTCCTCGAGGTGCTTCATCGGCGTGTACTCGAGGCCGGTGTTCTCGTCGTGGAGGACGAGGTGGCGGTGGGAGAAGGTGCCGCGCTCGGTGTCCTGGCCGGTGAGGCGGATGTGGACGCCCTCGGTCAGCAGCGTGCCGAAGGCGAGCGCCTCGGCCTGGCCGAAGTCGACCCCGCCCTGCTCGAGCGCCTCGACGCGCCGCTGGAGCGGGCGGCGCAGCTTGCGGTGGACGTTGAAGCCCTCGGGGGTCTTCAGCAGCTCCTCGTTGATCGCGCGCAGCTTCTGGGCCCCGACCGCGGTGTGGACGGGCGGGCTGGCGGTGCGGTCGAGCAGTTCGCCGGTCTGGGTGGTGCCGGTGACGGTCGGGTCCTCGTACTCGCCGGACTCCATCTTCTCGCGCAGGCCCTTCAGCGCCCCGGACATCTCGGCGTGGCGCTCGTCGGAGGCCTTGCCGACCTCCTCGGCGGAGACCGTCCCGTCCTCGATCAGCTTCTCGGCGTAGAGCTCGGAGACCGGCGGGTGGGACTTGATCTTCGCCGCCATCGTCGGCTGCGTGTAGGCGGGCTCGTCGGTCTCGTTGTGGCCAAAGCGGCGGTAGCCGATCACGTCGATGACGACGTCTCGGCACCAGCGCTCGCGGTAGGCCATCGCCAGCCGCACGGCGGCGATGCAGCCCTCGACGTCGTCGGCGTTGACGTGGATGATCGGGACGTTGAACCCCTTCGCCATGTCTGACGCGTACGGCGTCGACCGGCCCTCCTCGGGGTCGGTGGTGAAGCCCACCTGGTTGTCCTGGATGATGTGGACGGTGCCGCCGGTGCTGTAGCCGCGCAGGCCCTGCAGGTTGAGCGTTTCGGCGACGACGCCCTGGGCCGGGAACGCCGCATCGCCGTGCAGCAGGACCGGGACCGCGGCCATCGTGTCCTGGGACAGCTCGGGGCCGTCGAACTTGTTCTGCAGGAAGCGGGCGCCGCCGGTGACGACCGGGTCGACGAACTCCAGGTGGCTCGGGTTCGGGTAGAGGCGGACCGAGGTTTTCTCGCCGGCGAAGGTCTCGTAGACCCCGCGGTGGCCGTAGTGGTATTTGACGTCGCCGGTGCCCCCGTGCGGGATCGCCGCGACGGCCTTCACCGCGCTCAGCCGTTTGGAGCCCTCGAACTCGGCGAGGATCGATTCGACCGAGCGGCCGAGGTTGTGGGCGAGGACGCTGAGTCGGCCGCGGTGGGCCATGCCGAAGACGACCTCGTCGGCTCCGGCCCGGTGGGCGAGCGTGACGATCACGTCGAGCATCGGCACGATCACGTCGAGCCCCTCGATCGAGAACATCTTCTGCCCCAGGTAGGTCCGCTCGAGGAAGCGCTCGAACTCGAACACGTCGATCAGCCGGCGCAGGAGGCGCCGTTTGGCGTCGTCTCC
>JBJMKN010000030.1:0-3629 GCA_045805765.1 Solirubrobacterales bacterium | reverse complement strand
AGGCGACGTCCTCATCGGCGAGCGTTCCGTCCGCGACCGCGAGCCCGCCCATCTGCGGCGGGAGATCGGCTATGTGATCCAGCAGGTCGGCCTCTTCCCCCATCGCACGATCACCGAGAACATCGGCGCCGTCCCCCAGCTGCTGGGCTGGAAGAAGGACCGCATCCGCGCCCGCAGCGCCGAGCTGCTGGAGCTGATCGGGCTCGACCCCGAGCTCGGCGACCGCTACCCCGTCCAGCTCTCCGGCGGCCAACAGCAGCGGGTCGGCGTCGCCCGGGCGCTGGCCGCGGACCCGCTGGTGATGCTGATGGACGAGCCCTTCGGGGCGATCGACCCGATCAACCGCGAGCGCCTGCAGAACGAGTTCCTCCGCCTCCAGGCGGAGATCCGCAAGACCGTCCTCTTCGTCACCCACGACATCGACGAGGCGATCAAGATGGGCGACCGGATCGCGATCCTGCGCGAGGGCGGCAAGCTCGAGCAGTACGCGACGCCGGCCGAGGTGCTGATGGCGCCGGCGACCGAGTTCGTCGAGGACTTCGTCGGCGCCGACCGGGCGCTGAAGCGGCTGGCGCTGATGCGCGTCTCCGACATCAACCTCTGGGAGGCGCCGCTCGCCCACGTCGGCCAGGCGACGGCGGAGGTGCGGGCGAAGCTCGACGCGGCCGACGTCGAAGTCCCCTTCCCGCTGCTGGTCGACGGCGAGCGCCGCCCGCTCGGCTGGCTCAGCGAGCGCGACCTCGGCGCCGACGTCGTCCCCGGCCGGCCCGACTCACCCCTCGGCCCCGTGCTCGAGCTCGACGACGTGATGCGGGACGCCCTCGCCGACCTCCTCCAGCACGAGACCCAGTACGCCCCGGTGGTCGACCACCGGGGCCGGATCATCGGCGTCCTCTCGGTCGAGATCATCTCCGAGTTCCTCGCCTCCCCGGAGGCGAAGACGGACGAGCACCCAGCCGTGGAGCGTCCCCATGACTGACCCACTGGTGCTTGCGGCCGGTGGGCAGGTCGGCGGAGACTTCTTCAAAGAACGTGACGTCGGCGACCTCTGCCAGGCGCAGCCCGACCACGTCTTCTGCTTCGACTGGGCGAGGGAAAACATCGACCGCTTCGGGGCCCCGACCGTCCAGCACCTGCAGATCGTCATCCCCGCGATCGTGATCGGCTTCGTCGTCGCTTTCGCGCTGGCGCTGCTCGCCCACCGGGCCCGCTGGCTGCAGCCGCCGCTCCTCGCCGCCACCGGCGTCCTCTACACGATCCCCAGCATCGCCTTCTTCTTCCTGCTGCTGCCGCTGACGGGGCTCGGCCGCGACACCGCGATCATCGTCCTCGCCGCCTACACCCTGCAGATCATCTTCCGCAACACGGTTCTCGGCCTCAACAACGTCCCGGGCTCGGTCAAAGACGCGGCTCGCGGGATGGGGCTGACCGAACGTCAAATCCTCCTGAAGGTGGAGCTGCCGCTGGCGATCCCCGAGATCATCGCCGGCCTCCGGGTAGCCATCGTCAGCACGATCGCGATCGCGACCCTCGCCGTCCTGATCAGCGCCGGGGGGCTGGGAACGCAGATGTACGGGTCGAACCTCACCTTTCCGACCAGCATCATCATCGCTGCCGCGATCGTGATGCTGATGGCGCTGGCCTTCGACTCGATCCTGCTCCTGGTGCAGCGCCTTACTACGCCCTGGCGGAAGGCGGCGAAGGCATGATCTCCCAGCTGCCCCTCGCCTCCTTTGCCGGCGCGGTCGAATTCATCTTCAGCCCCCAGGAATCGAACGTGACCGGCGGCAAGAAGGTCGGCGGCTTCGACAAGTCGATGGAACTGCTGGTCAAGCACCTCGAGGTAACCGTCCTCGCCCTTGCGATCGCCCTGGTCGTGGCCCTTCCGCTCGGGCTCTACCTCGGCCACCGCGGCAAGGGCGAGCAGTTCGCCGTCGGCCTCGGCAATGCCGGTCGGGCGATTCCCGAGCTGGCGGTGATCGCGCTGGTCGCGGTGCTGGTCGGAGTCGGGATCCAGAACGTCGCGCCGGTCCTGGCGATCCTCGGCATCCCGCCGATCCTCAACAACGCCTTCGTCGGCGTCAGCCAGGTGGACCGGTCGACCGTCGACGCCGCACGCGGCATGGGGATGAGCGAGACGGCCATCATCCGCAAGGTCGAGCTGCCGATCGCGATTCCGACGGTGATGGGCGGCATTCGCAGCGCCGCGATCGCGATCCTCGCGACGGCGACCATCGCTCCCCTGGCGGGGGTGGAATCGCTCGGCGACTTCATCATCAACCGCAACGTCTACGGCGAAAACGGCCTGCTCGCCGGCGCGATTCTCGTCGCTCTGCTCGCTCTGACGATCGAGGGCCTGCTCGCCCTTTTGCAGCGCCGGCTTACTTCCGACGGGCTGAAGGTAAAGACTGCGTGAACGTGACTCATCCATCCACCCCAAGAGGAGGCATCAAGTGAGGACCGACAAGACGAGAGTGCGGGTGCTGCTTGCGGCGCTGGCAGCGCTCGCGTTGACCCTCGGCGTCGCCGCCTGCGGCAGCAGCGACGACAGCACCACTTCCGGCTCGACCGAAAGCGGTGGCGAAGCAGGGGCGATCCAGTCCAACCCCGACAACGGCAAAGTCAGCCTGACGATCGGCTCGAAGAATTTCCCCGAACAGGAAATCCTCGGCGAAATCTACGCCCAGGCTCTGACCGCGGCGGGGTACAAGGTCAAGAGCGCGCTCAACCTCGGCTCCGAAACCGTCGCCCTGAAAGCGGTGAAGACGGGGCAGGTCTCCGGATACCCGGAGTACGCCTCGACGGCCCTCACCTCGTTCTTCGGCCTCGAACCCGAAGAAGTCCCCGCCGACGCGACCGAAGCGTGGGAAAAGGCAAACGAAGAATTCGAAAAAGAAGGCCTGCAGGCTTTCGAACCGACTCCGTTCGCCAGCGCCAACGCGGTTGGCACCACCACCGAGACCGCCGAAAAATATGACCTGAAGACGGTCTCCGACCTCGAAGGGGTCTCCGAAAAACTGTCCCTCTACGGCTCCCCCGAGTGCCGCCAGCGGATCGACTGCCTGGCCGGGCTCGAAAAACTGTACGGGCTGAAGTTCAAGTCGTTCACGCCCGTCGACATCGGCCTCCGTTACACGGTGCTGGAAAAGGGTCAGGCGGATCTCTCGATCCTCTTCACCACCGACCCGCAGCTCTCGGCCGAGAGCGACAAGTTCGTCATCCTCGAAGACGACAAGAAGGTGTTCCCGGCCGGGAACGTCATCTTCGTGACGACGCAGAAAGTCGCCGAAGAAGCAGGGCCCGATTACGAAAAGACGATCCTGCAGGTGCAGGAAGGGCTCGATCTGAAGGTGGTCCAGGAGCTGGACGCTCGGGTCGAACTCGAAAAGGAAACGCCTAAGCAGGCCGCTACGGCGTACCTCGAAAGCGCTGGGTACATCGGTTCGTAGTCAGCTGTTGAGGGGGCCCGGCCGGGGAGGGCCTCGGCGGACAACAGCGGGGAGGGTCCGGCGAGACCCTCCCCGCCGGTCCCTTGAGCGGGGTTGGTTGAGGAGGGTGCCGGTGGGGGTCCCCTGGGCGCAGCTCGGCGGGTCGGCGTTCTGCCGCTGGCGCCCGGTCGTGGCCGCCCC
>JBJMKN010000029.1:0-18372 GCA_045805765.1 Solirubrobacterales bacterium | reverse complement strand
CGATCGAGCTGGACGAGCTCGAGCGGCGCCGGATCCAGCTCGAGATCGAGCGCGAGGCGCTGCGCAAGGAGACCGACGACGCCTCGAAGGCCCGTCTCGCCGCTCTCGAGGAGGAGCTTGCCGAGATCGCCGAGGAAGGCGGCGCGATGAAGCAGCGCTGGGAGACCGAGAAGGCCGCGATCAAGGCCATCCGCGCCACGAAGTCGGAGCTGGAGGGCCTCCAGGTCCAGATCGAGCAAGCCGAGCGGGAGGCCAACTACGAGCGCGCGGCGCAGCTGAAGTACGGCACGCAGCGCGAGCTCCAGGAGCGGCTCGTCCAGCAGGAGGCGGCCATCGCGGCGCTCCAGGGCCCGAACTCGCTCCTCAAGGAGGAGGTCACCGCGGACGAGATCGCGGACATCGTGTCGCGCTGGACGGGCATTCCCGTCAGCCGGCTCATGGAGGGCGAGCTCGCGAAGCTCGTCCACATGGAGGACCGGCTCCACGAGCGGGTGATCGGCCAGGACGAGGCGATCGCCGCCGTCTCCAACGCGCTGCGCCGCTCGCGGGCCGGCCTCGCCGACCCCGACCGGCCGATCGGCAGCTTCCTCTTCCTCGGCCCGACCGGCGTCGGCAAGACCGAGCTGGCGAAGGCGCTGGCCGAGTTCATGTTCGACTCCGAGCAGGCGATCGTCCGCCTCGACATGTCCGAGTACATGGAGAAACACACCGTCGCCCGGTTGATCGGGGCGCCTCCCGGCTACGTCGGCTACGAGGAGGGCGGCCAGCTCACCGAGGCGGTGCGGCGGCGGCCCTATGCGGTCGTGTTGCTCGACGAGATCGAGAAGGCCCACCCTGACGTCTTCAACACGCTGCTGCAGATCATGGACGACGGGCGCCTGACCGACGGCCAGGGCCGCACCGTCAGCTTCACCAACACGGTCCTGATAATGACCTCGAACGTCGGCTCCGACCGGATCGTCGGCGAGCAGGTCGACGAGAAGATCCGCGAGTCGATCGAAGAGGTGCTGGCGGCGACCTTCAAGCCGGAGTTCCTCAACCGGATCGATGACACGGTGATCTTCCACCGCCTCTCGAAGGCGGACATCGGCCGCATCGTCGAGCTGCAGGTGGACCAGCTGGTCGGCCGCGTCCACGAGCGCGGGATCGAGATCGAGCTCTCCGAGGACGCCCGCACCCTGCTCGGCAACCTCGGCTACGACCCCACCTACGGGGCGCGGCCGCTGAAGCGGGTGATCCAGAAGCAGCTGGTCGACAAGCTGGCGCTGAAGATCCTCGAGGGTGAGTTCCGCGAGGGCGACGTCGTCAGGGTCGATGCCCGCGAGGGAGAGGTCGTTTTCGAGCGGGCGGAGGCGCCTGCCGCGGCGGCCGCTTAGGCTGGGGCGACGGCGGCGCTGCGGGACTCATTTTCCCGACGGTTTCTGCCGAAACAAGTCCAACGTAAAGGTGCTCTTTAATTGGACGGGCCAATCTAGGCTTGGGAGAGCATCGGCAGACCTTGATGGATAACGACCAGACCCCGATCAACGCGCGTCCGAAGCGGCGCTCGCCGGAGGCCCTCGAGGACCTCTCGCTCGCGCTGCGCGACCGCGTCCTCTGGCCGATCGGCGACAGGTTCCTGGCACTCGGCGACAGCGGCCGTGCCGCCGTCGCCGGCGGCGCCGTCGTCCTCGCCCTGGCGATCGGCGTCGGCGGCTACTCGTTGGCCTCCTCCGAGGACAGCGAGCCGACGACCGTCGCCCCGGTGGCGGTGACCTCCGCCCCGGTGTCGACGCCGGAGCCGGCGAAGGCGGAGCCGAAGCCCGATCCGGAGCCGACCCTGCAGGGTGCCGCCCCCGTCTTCAAAGCGCCGCAGGGCAAGGACGCGGCCGCCGCGGAGCCGGAGTCGGATGAGGTGGCCGCCGTCGCCTCCACTTCGAGCAACACCGGCAACGCCGCCACCGACACGATCTCCTCCAAGCCCGGCGCGACCGCCGCCGCCCGGTCCTCGACGGCGACCGCAACCGAGAGCGTTGACGGGCCGCCGGCCGGTCCCGCCGCGATCGCCGTCGCCCGCAAGTTCGCCGACGCCTTCGTCGTCTACGAGACGGGTGCCGAGAAGTCGGAGGTCCGCCAGGCCTTCAAGGCGACGGCGGCGCCCGAGGTCACCAAGGCGCTGCTGCAGCGGCCGCCGCGCCAGCCCGCCGGGGTCGAGGTGCCGAAGGCGAAAGTCCTCAACGTCGTCCCGGCCCCCTCCCACGAGGAGATCTACCCCGTCAGCGTCTCGCTGCTGCGGGTCGGGGCAACCAGCGAGCTGCGGCTGGAGCTGGAACAGCTGAAGAACAAAGACTGGAAAGTCGTCAACGTCCTCGGCTGATGGAGCACGCGCGCAAGATCCGGGCGGTGATGGCAACCGCGGCAGCCACCGCGGCGCTGGCGGTGCCGGTCGCAGTCGCGCGCGCCGAAGCGGCGACGTCTGCTCCCGGGCTCGTTCCTGGATCCAGCATCGAAGCGCCTTCGCCGACCGAAAAAGCCGCTCCCGTCAAAGAAGGCGACGCGCTCGTCCCGCCGCCCGCTCCGGCGACGAAGACGCCGCCTCCCTCCGGTGGGGTCAACGCTGGGGATGCCGATGCGGCTGAACCCGAAGACGCCGAAACCACTGAAGTCACCCCCGATGCCGGCGCGACCCCCGCTCCCGGAGCCGGCGCCTTCGCGATCCCCTCACTTCCCGCCTCCAGCTGCGCGATCAGCGGCGTGCCGCCGGTCCTGATCCCGATCTACCAGCGCGCGTCCGAGCAGTACGGGCTCGGTCCTCAGGGGCCGGCGATCCTGGCCGGGATCAACGCGATCGAGACCGGCTTCGGCCAGAACCTCGGCCCCTCCTACGCCGGCGCCGAAGGCTGGATGCAGTTCATGCCGGAAACCTGGGCGATGTACGGGGTCGACGCCAACGGCGACGGGGTGAAGGACCCGAACGACCCCGAAGACGCGATCTTCGCCGCCGCCCGCTACCTCAGCGCCGCCGGGATGCCGGGCGACGTCTGGGGCGCGATCTTCGCCTACAACCACGCCGACTGGTACGTCGAAGACGTCCTCGCCAACGCCGGCTGCTACGCGAACGAAGTCGGCAGCGACTACGCCACCCTCTCCCTCGCCCCGCAGATCCAGGTCTACCGCTGCACCCCGTCAGCAGACTGGAAGAGGCAGATCCCGGAGGAGTACCTGGCCGCCTTCGAGGCCGCTGCCGGCCGCTATGAACTCGGCAAGCGCGGGGTCTGGACGCTGGCCGCCGTCGCCCGCCTCGAGTCCAACTTCGGCCGCGGGATGAGCAAGGGACAGCTGCGGACCTGGGGCGCGCTCGGCCTCGACAAGACCGAGTGGCGCGACTACGGCGTCGACGGCGACAACGACGGCCGCGTCCGCCACGCCGACATCGACGACTCGGCGGCGACCCTGGCCCGCCTGATGTGGTCGCGCGGCAGCATCGACGCCGGCGTCTTCACCCACAACCAGGCCGCCTGGTACGTCGACGCCGTCGCCCACGAGGCCGACCAGCTGGCCGGCAGATGCGCGGTCAGCACCGAAGACTGGACGATCCTCCTGCCGGGCACCGTCGCCGCCCAGATCAACTGGCAGAACCTCACCCTCTCCAACGACCTCGAGCTGCGGGACATCCAGGCCGGGATGCTCGACGAACGGGTCACCGGCCTGCTGGCGCTGATGACCAAGGACCACCAGATCACGATCAGCTCCCTGCGCTCCGACCACTCGCAGATGACCGCCTCGGGCAACGTCTCCAACCACTTCTACGGCCGCGCAATGGACATCGCCTCGGTCGACGGCGTCTCCTGCACCGACACCTCCACCACGGCCCCATGCGCCGAGCTCGGCTACGCCCTCGCCAAGCTCCCCGACCCGCTCCACCCCACGGAGCTCATCTACTGCTTCGACCTCGACGGCGTCGGCCCAGCCTTCGCCCTCCCCGACCACTGCGACCACATCCACGCCGGCTTCTACGAGTACTAAGACCGCGCCCGTCGTGGGGGATGTCGGTGGGGGTCCCTGGGAGCACCTCCGCCGCGTGAACTAACTGCTCTTTGCTGGCGCCTCGGGCCGCCTTGGCGCGGCTCCATGCCAAGTACCCAGGGACCCCCACCGACATCCCCTCCCAACACGCTTCAAGGGGCGAACAGCTGAAGCCGCGAGGGTCCTTTCTTAAAGCTGTTGAACCCTAAGCCGTGCTGCTGGTGCGTGTCGTAGAGGGGGCGGGGGTGTCCCTTCTGGGCACTTAGCACGAGGCGGCTAGTGGCCTTCGGGCGACAGCGGGAGAACGATCTCCGCCGAGCTGCGCCCAGAAGGGGCACCCCCGCCCCCTCCCTCACCAACCCCCAAAGCAGTACGGTTGAACCCGAGGCTCGATCTACAGCTTGAAGGGGGCGGAGATGCCGACTTATTTGATGCTGACCAACCTGACCGCAGAGGGTGTTCGAACGCTGAAGAACAATCCTGGCCGGGTTGCTGAGGTGAACCGGGAGGTCGAACAGCTGGGGGCGAAGGTGGTGGCTCAGTACGCGACGCTGGGGCAATTCGACTTCGTCACCGTGGTCGAAGCTCCCGACGAGAAGACGATGGCGAAGGTCTCCGTCGAGCTCGGCTCGCGCGGGACGATGACGAGCCAGACCCTCGCGGCGATGCCCGCCGAGGATCTCTCGAACTCGCTGTAGCCGCTTGAAGGCCCTGGTCGTAGGCGGAGGCGGTCGCGAGCACGCGATCGTGCGGGCGCTGCGGCGCTCGCCGCAGGTGACGGACGTGCTGTGCGCGCCGGGCAACGCTGGGATCGCGGCTGATGCCGAGTGCCTGCCCGATGTAGCCGCCGATGACGCGCTGGCGATCGTCACCGCCGCCAAGGCGACGGAGGTCGACCTGGCGGTGATCGGGCCCGAGGCGGGCCTCGTCGTCGGCGCGGTCGATGAGCTCGAGAAGGCGGGGGTTCCCGCGTTTGGCCCGAGCAAGGCCGCGGCTGGGCTCGAGGGCTCGAAGGCGTTTGCGAAGGAGCTGATGGAGGAGGCGGGGGTGCCAACCGCCTCCCACGTGCTGCTGCGCAGCCGCGAGGAAGCGCTGGAGCGGCTGGCCGCGACCACCTACCCCACGGTGCTCAAGGCCGATGGCCTCGCCGCGGGCAAGGGCGTGATCATCTGCCAGGACGGGGGCGAGGCCCGCGACGCCGTCGACGTCTTCTTCACCGAGCGGCGCTTCGGCTCGACCACGGTCGTGCTCGAGGAGTTCCTCGAGGGCGAGGAGCTCTCGCTGCTGGCGCTCTGCGACGGCGAGAACGTCGTCCCCCTCGCCCCCGCCCAGGACTACAAGCGGATCTTCGACGGCGACCAGGGCCCCAACACCGGCGGCATGGGCAGCTACTCACCGGTCCCCGGCTTCGGTACGGACGAGGTCGAGGAGATCGTCGAGCGGGTGCACCGGCCGGTGGTCGCGGCGATGGCTGCGCGTGGCGTTCCCTTCCACGGCGTCCTCTACGCCGGGCTGATGATCGGGGCCGAGGGGCCGAAGGTGCTCGAGTTCAACGCCCGCTTCGGCGACCCCGAGACGCAGGCGGTGCTGCCGCGGCTGCGCTCCGACCTCGCCGAGCTCTTCCTCGCCGCCCGGGAGCCTGGCGGCCTCGCCGGCGCCCGGGCCGAGTTCGAGGACAACTGGGCCGTCACCGTCGTCCTCGCCTCCGCCGGCTACCCCGAGTCCTCCTCGCAGGGCGACGTGATCAGCGGCCTCGGCGAGGCGGCTGAAATCGCCGAGGTGACCCACGCGGGCACGGCAGTGCGTGATGGTGAGATCGTCACCGCCGGGGGGCGGGTGTTGAACGTGACCGGAATGGGAAGCAGTCCCGCCGAGGCGCGCGATCGTGCATACGATGCCGCCGGCCGGATCTCCTTCGAGGGAATGCAGATCCGCACCGACATCGCCGCCCGCGCCGTCGAGCGCGTCCCCAGCTAACACCAACAGAATCCGAAGGAGCGAGATGAGCGAGATCTCAGAGGAGCCGCAGCCGACCGGGACTGCCACGTCCGCAGGGGGCGGGCCCGCCGATCCCACGGAGACGGCGACGATGGCGAGTGTCGAGGAAGCCTTCACCGAAATCGACGTCGACGAGCCCCACGTCGGGATCATCATGGGCTCCAAAAACGACAAGCCGAAGATGGAACCCGCTGGCAAAGCCCTCGAGGAACTGGGCATCCGCTACGAGGTGCGGGTGATGAGCGCCCATCGCGATCCCGAGATGGTCCGCGAGTACTGCCAGAACGCGCGGATGCGCGGCCTCAAGGTGATCATCGCCGGGGCAGGAATGTCGGCGGCGCTGCCTGGCGTGGCCGCAGCCCACACCGACCTGCCGGTGATCGGCGTGCCGATCCTCGGCAAGAGCCTCGGCGGCCTCGACGCGCTGCTCTCGGCGGTGCAGATGCCGCCCGGGATCCCGGTCGCCTGCGTGGCCATCGACGGCGCCAAAAATGCCGGCGTGCTTGCCGGACGGATAATCAACGCGTGATCCCCCGCTACACCCGCCCCGAGATCGGGGCGGTCTGGACGCAGCAGGCGAAGCTCGAGAGCTGGCTCGAGGTCGAGCTGGCGGCGACCGAGGCCTGGGCGGCGGAGGGCGTCGTCCCCGAGGAGGCGGCCCGCGAGGCGCGGGAGAAGGCGGCCTTCACGGTCGAGGCAGTGGACGAGCGCGAGAAGGTGACCGACCACGACGTCGCCGCCTTCGTCGACGTCGTCTCCGCCTCGGTGGGGGAGCACGGGCGCTGGGTCCACTACGGCCTCACCTCCTCCGACGTCCTCGACACCGCCCTGGCGCTGCAGCTGCGGCGGGCGGGTGAAGTAGTCCTCTCCAGCGCCTGCGGCTTCCGCGACGCGCTGGTGACGAGGGCGCTGGAGCACCGCGACACCCTCTGCGTCGGCCGCACCCACGGCGTCCACGCCGAGCCGACGACCTTCGGGCTGCGCCTGGCCGGCTTCGCCTTCGAGGCCGACCGCAACCTCGACCGGCTCGAGGAGGCCTTCGCGCAGCTCGCCGTCGGCAAGCTCTCGGGCGCCGTCGGCACCTACGCCTCGGTGCCGCCCGCGGTCGAGGCGCGGGTGATGCAGAAGCTCGGCCTCGGCCGCGAGGACGTCGCCACCCAGGTGGTCCCGCGCGACCGCCACGCCGAGCTGCTGAGCGCGATCGCGATCGCCGGCGCCGGCCTCGAGCGCTTTGCGACCGAGGTGCGGAACCTGCAGAAAACCGAGGTGCGCGAGGTCGAAGAGCCGTTCGCCGCCGGCCAGAAGGGCTCCTCGGCGATGCCCCACAAGCGCAACCCGATCCGCACCGAGCGGATCACCGGCCTCGCCCGCGTCCTCCGCGGCTACTCGCAGGCGGGGATCGAGAACGTCGCCCTCTGGCACGAGCGCGACATCTCCCACTCCGGCGCCGAGCGGGTGATCCTCCCCGACGCGACGATCGCCCTCGACTACATGCAGGACCTGGCGGCTAAGGTCGCCGCCGGGATGACCGTGAACGAGGAGCGGATGCGCGAGAACCTCGGCCTCACCCACGGCGCCCTCTTCAGCCAGCGGGCGCTCACCGCCCTGGTCGAGTCCGGAATGACCCGCGACGACGCCTACCGCCTCGTCCAGGAGAATGCCCAGCGCGCCTGGGACACCCGCACCGAGTTCCGCGACCTCCTCGCCGAGGCGGCCCCCGACCTCGACCTCGACAAGGTCTTCGACTACGGCGCCTACCTCACCCACGTGCCCGAGATCTTCGAACGGCTCGAAGCGCTGCGGTCCTGATCAGACCTCGACGACGGTCAAGCCGTTGACGCCGGAGAGGGCGTAGAAGTCGCGGTCCTGGGTGATCACCGGCATCCCAGTGGCAGCCGCCGTAGCTGCGATCCACAGGTCATTGCCGCTCACCCCTTTTCCCGAAGCCGCTAGATAAGCCCGCATCCCCGCCCAAATTTGAGCGACAGTGTGATCCAGGGAGAGGATCGTCGTTCCCGAGATCCTCTCGAGGGTGTGCAAACGGCGGTCGCGGCTCTCAATATCCGGAGCGGCGAGGATTCCGGCCCGCAACTCGCCGACGGTGACGATCGAGATTGCGCCGCTCTTGGGCAGAAACTCGGCGCGCAGCGCCCTGCCCTCCTCCGCCGCGATGAGAACGGAGGTGTCGAGCAGCCCCACCTCGGCCGGGACTTCGGTCAAGGAATCGGATCGAGCTTGTCGGCGGCCCTCATCGCAGCGAGCTCAGCGCCCCAAGTCGGGTCGGCGGAGGCGATTGCCCGTATCTCGACAACCTCAGCCGGAGTGAGGCCGCGGCCCAGCGGCGGCCTGTGGGGGACCAGATCGGCCACTGGCTTGCCTCGCCGCGTGATCACGATCGTCTCTCCCTCCTCCACGCGACGCAAAAGGCCAGCGGTGTCGTTCCGCAACTCTCTGGAGGCAACTTCTACGTTCACGCTACGAATGTAGCACCAGCTCGGCGATAGGCTGCTGCCCGTGATCCTCTACACCTGCGGTCAGAAGAAGCGGGGGCCGGGCTTCGCCCATCCCTGCGCCAAGGCCGGCAAGGCGCTCGACGCCGCCGGCTACGAGTACGAGATCAAGACGGTGAGGGGCTACCGCGGGATGCCGCTGACCTGGGGCAGCCGCGGCGAGGACCGGGCGGAGATCAAGCGCCTCAGCGGCACCAACGAGGTTCCGATCCTCGTCCTCGACGACGGCGAGGTGATCTCCGGCTCCGGCACGATCGCCAAGTGGGCGCAGGAGCACCCGCACTCGCCGGCCAAGTCCGGCGGCTGAGCCTCAGCCCCAGATTCCGTTCGCGACCATCGCAGCGATCACGCCGACGAGGCCAGCAAACAGAGTTTGGTTCAGTCGATCGAGTCGATCGTTGATATGCAGGAACTGGGCGTCGATCTTGTCGAAGCGCTTTCCCACTTCGCCGAAACGCCCGCTGACCTCTTCGAAGCGCCGGTCGACCTCGTCAAAGCGCAGATTCATTTCCTCTTTGGTCGCCGCCTTCTCGAACCCGGCATCCATCCGCCGGCTCAGTTCGTCCATCCGCTCGTCGTTCCAGCTCTCCACGTCCGCCTCCTTCTCCAGAAGTGCCTCCATGGGAGGAGTGTAGACAAAAACGTTCGTAATGTGTTGTCAGATATGCCGGGTCAGACTGCGGCGGGCTCGGTGGCGCGCTCTCGCGCCGGCTCGCGTGAGGTGAGGACGACCGGGGTTCCCGCCTTCGGCGAGAAGGTGATGTTGCGGCGGCCGGTTCGCTCGGGCTCCGGGCTTGCCTTGCGGAGCTCGCAGCGGGTGAGGACCTCGCGGAGGACGACGCGCATCTCGAACTCGGCGAAGGTGGCGCCGATGCAGCGGCGGACGCTGCCGCCGAAGGGGATCCAGGCGTAGGTGTCCGGGCCCTCCTCGAGGAAGCGCTCGGGCCGGAAGGCGAAGGGTTCGGGGTAGATGTCCTCGCGGGTGTGGGTGAGCCAGATCGCCGGGGTGACGTCGGTGCCGGCGGGCAGCGTCATCCCGTCGGCGACGAGGTCCTTGGAGAGGCGGCGGCCGGCCAGCGGGATCACCGGGCGGAGGCGCAGCGACTCGGTGATCGTCGCCCGCAGGTAGTCCTCGTCGCCCGCCGCCAGCGAGTCCCGCAGGCGCCCCAGCTCGACCGGGTGGCGCAGCAGCAGGTCGAAGGTCCAGGCGAGCGCGGTCGCGGTCGTCTCGTGTCCGGCCAGCAGCAGCGTCATCAGCTGGTCGCGCAGCTCCTGGTCCTCCATCCGCGTCCCGTCCTCGAACTCGGCGGTCATCAGCATCGAGAGAATGTCCTCGCGCTCGGCCAGGTCGGGTCGCTCGCGATGCTCGGCGATCTCGGCGAAGAGCAGGTCGTCGACTTCGCGCAGCTGGGTCTCGAACTGGGCGAACATGCCGCGGCCGCCGAAGCGCTGCAGCGCCAGCCCCAGCACCTGCCGGCCCGGGGTTGCGGTTTCGGTGAGGACCGTGCTCAGCATCTCCCGCAGCCGCTCGAGGCGCGGACCGCTGGAGATGCCGAAGACGAGGCGGAGGATCACCTCCAGCGTCACCGCCTGCATCCGCGAGTGGATCGGGAACTCCTCGTCGAGCGGCCAGGAGTCGATCTCGGCGCTGACGATCTCCTCCATCGCTGCCTCGTAGGAGCGCATCCGCTCGCCGTGGAAGGGCGGCAGCATCAGCCGCCGCCGGCTCAGGTGTTCGGCGCCCTGCTGGATCAAGAGGGATTTCGAGCCGACGATCGGCTCGAGGATGATGTTGCGCCCCGGCGGCAGGCCGTGGCTCGGCTCGCGGTAGAGCGCCTTGATCGCCTCCGGGTCGGAGATCAGGACCATCGGCCGCTCGAAGCCGAGGAAGCGGACGCTGAAGGAGTCGCCGTAGCGGCGGCGGCAGTCCTGGAGGAAGGCGACCGGGCGGAAGGCCCAGCGCAGGGTCTGGACCAGCGGGGGACTGCTCGGCTCGGGTGGCAGCGCCACCAACCAAGCATCGCAGAGGATGGATAGCATCGGTCCTGTGCCGAGCGTTGCCGACCTGAACCTCCTCTCGACGGGGAAGGTGCGCGAGATCTACGAGTGGGAGGACGACCTGCTGATGGTCGCCTCCGACCGCATCTCCACCTATGACGTGGTGATGCCGACGCCGATCCCCGACAAGGGCAAGGTCCTGAACCGGATGTCGGTCTTCTGGTTTGGGTTGACGGAGGACATCGTCCCCAACCACTTCATCTCCGAGGACGTTCCCGAGGAGGTCGCCGAACGGGCGATGCGGGTGCGCAAGCTCGAGATGTACCCGGTCGAGTGCGTCGTCCGCGGCTACCTCTCTGGCTCCGGCTGGAAGGAATACAAGGAAGAAGGGGCGGTCTGCGGGATCGAGCTGCCCTCCGGCCTCGTCGAGTCAGACCAGCTGCCGGAGCCGATCTTCACCCCCTCGACCAAGGCCGAGATCGGCGACCACGACGAGAACGTCGACTTCGACCGCGCCGCCGAGATCGTCGGCGACCGGGCGCTGCTGGAAGAGCTGCGCCGGGTCTCGATCGAGGTCTACAAGCGCGGCTCCCAGCACGCCGCCCAGCGCGGGATCATCCTCGCCGACACCAAGTTCGAGTTCGGCCGCCACGCCGGCGCCGAGATCGTCCTCGGCGACGAGGTTCTCACCCCCGACTCCTCGCGCTTCTGGCCCGCCGCCAGCTATCAGCCCGGCGTCACTCCCCCCTCCTTCGACAAGCAGTTCGTCCGTGACTGGGCCTCGGAGACCGGCTGGGACAAGAAGCCGCCGGCGCCGGAGCTGCCGCCCGACGTGGTCGAGCAGACCCGCGCCAAATACGTCGAGGCCTACGAGCGGATCACCGGGGAGACGTTCTGAAGGCTCGGGTGCTGATCCGCCCCAAGGAGGGAATCCTCGACCCTCAGGGCAAGGCGGTGGAGCGGGCGCTGCCGGCGCTCGGCTTCGAGGGAATCGAGCACGTCCACGTCGGCCGCATGGTCGAGCTCGAGGCGGAGAGCCCTGAGCAGCTCGGCGAGCTCTGCGAGAAGCTCCTCGCCAACACCCTGATCGAGGACTACGAGATCCAGACCCTGTGATCTGGGGCGTCCTCCAGTTCCCCGGATCATGCGACGAGCGTGACGCCCTCCACGCCTGCGAGGTGCACGGCGACGGCGCCCGGCTCGTCTGGCACGAGAGCCGCGACCTCGACGGCGTCGACGGCGTCGTCGTCCCCGGCGGCTTCTCCTACGGCGACTACCTGCGGGCCGGCGCGATCGCGCGCTTCAGCCCGGCGATGAAGGCGGTCGCCGAGGCGGCCGCGGCGGGGATGCCGGTGCTGGGCATCTGCAACGGCTTCCAGGTTCTTTGCGAGGCAGGGCTGCTGCCGGGGGCGCTGCTGCGGAACGTCGAGCTGCGCTTCCGCTGCCATCAGGTCGAACTGGTCGAGGAGGGCAGCGGCGAGCGACTCTCGATTCCGGCCAAGCACGGCGAAGGCCGCTACTACGCGCCCGACGAGCTGCTCGACCAGATGGAGAGCAGCGGCCAGATCGCCTACCGCTACGCCGAGGGCCACAACTCCAACGGCTCGGCCCGCGACATCGCCGGTGTCACCAACGAGCGCGGCAACGTCCTCGGCCTGATGCCCCACCCCGAGCACGCGGTCGACCCCCTCACCGGCAGCACGGACGGCCTCCGCGTCTTCGATCGCCTGAGCCGGGGCGCTTTGGTGGACCAAGAGGACACCAAGTCGCCCCAATGACCGTGGACACTCCCAAATACCGCGAGCTCGGCCTCACCGACTCCGAGTACGAGCTGATCGTCGAGAAGCTCGGCCGCGCTCCTAACGACGTCGAGCTGGCGATGTTCAGCCTGCTCTGGTCCGAGCACTGCGCCTACAAGCACTCGCGCAAGCTGCTGGGGAAGCTGCCGACCGACGGGCCGCGCGTCGTCATGGGGCCGGGCGAGAACGCGGGCGCCGTCGACGTCGGCTCCGGCTACGCGGTCGCCTTCAAGGTCGAGAGCCACAACCACCCCAGCGCGGTCGAACCGTTCCAGGGCGCGGCCACCGGGGTCGGCGGGATCATGCGCGACGTCTTCGCGATCGGGGCGCGGCCGATCGCGCTCCTCGACAGCCTCCGCTTCGGTGAGCTTGACTCGGTCCGCTCGCGCCACCTGCTCGACGGCGCCGTCCGCGGGATCGGCCACTACGGCAACTCGATCGGGGTGGCGACGGTCGGCGGCGAGATCTACTTCGAGGAGCCCTACGAGCACAACTGCCTCGTCAACGCGATGTGCATCGGCTTCGCGAAGACCGAGGACATGGTGCGGGCCGCCGCCGCCGGGCCCGGCAACTCGGTCGTCCTGATGGGCGCCTCGACCGGGCGCGACGGGATCGGCGGCGCCTCGGTGCTCGCCTCCGCCGAGCTCGGCGAGGGCGACGAGGCGAAGCGGCCGACGGTGCAGATCGGCGACCCGTTCGAGGAGTCGAAGCTGCTCGAGTGCTGCCTTGAGCTATTGGAGAAGGGCCTGCTGGTCTCGCTGCAGGACCTCGGCGCCGCCGGGCTCACCTCCTCGGCCGGGGAGATGGCCTCCGCCGGCGGGGTCGGGATCGAGATCGACGTCGCCGAGGTGCCGCTGCGCGAGGCCGACATGGAGCCCTTCGAGATCATGGTCTCCGAGAGCCAGGAGCGGATGCTGGCGGTGGTCGAGCCGGCGCGGGTCGACGAGGTGCGGGCGATCTGCGAGAAGTGGCAGACCGCCTCGGCGGTGATCGGCAAGGTCACCGAGGACGGCCTCGTCCGGATCCTCCGCGACGGCGAGACGGTCGGCGAGATGCCGGTCGAGGCGCTGGTCGACGGCTGCCCGCTGTACGACCTCGAGCCGGTGGAGCCGGAGGGCTGGATCTACGGCAACCGGGCGACGCTTGAGGTGGGCGCAAGCCCGGAGGAGGAGCTGCTCTCCGTCCTCTCCTCTCCCAACATCGCCTCCAAGCGATGGGCCTACGAGCAGTACGACTACCTGGTCGGCAGCCGCACGGTGCGCCGTCCCGAGCAGGCCGACGCCGCCGTCCTGCAGCTGCCCGAGGCGGGCAACGCGATCGCCGTCTCGATCGACGGCAACGGCCGCCGCGTCGCCTGCGATCCCTACCTGGGGACGATCGACGCCGTGCTCGAGTGCGCGCAGAACCTCGCCTGCGTCGGCGCCGAGCCGCTCGGCCTCACCAACTGCCTCAACTTCGGCAACCCCGAGAAGCCGGCCGGCGCCTGGCAGCTCGACCGTGCCGTCAGCGGCCTCGCCGACGCCTGCAACGCCCTCGGCGTCCCCGTCGTCGGCGGCAACGTCTCCCTCTACAACGAGGGGCCCGACGGCCCGATCTACCCAACTCCGGTGGTGGCGCTGGTGGGAGAGCTGCCCAACCCCGAGCAGGTCGCCGGCAGCGCCTTCGCCCGCGAGGGCGACGCGATCGGCCTGATCGGGCCGTTCGAACCGAGCCTCGCCGGCTCGGAGATGGCAAAGCAGCGCGGCGAGCTGAAGATGGGCCTGCCACGGCCGGACATCGCCGCCGTCGCGCGGGCCTGCGAGATCGTCCGCGACGCGATTCGCGCCGGCAAGCTCTCCTCGGCCCACGACGTCTCCGACGGCGGCCTCGCCGTCGCCCTCGCCGAGTCGGCGATCGCCGGCGGCATCGGCTGCGAGGCCAACGTCGAACACCTGCGCGAGCGCGGCGCCCAGCCCGAGGAAGCCCTCTTCGGCGAGGGCCCCGGCGGCTTCGTCGTCAGCGGCGACCGGGCCGTCCTGGAGCAGCTAGGTGCGACCCTGCTCGGCAAGGTGGGCGGCACCCGGATCGAGATCGGCGCCGGCGACCACAGCCTCGGCGTCAGCCTCGCCGAGGCCGAGCGGGCGTGGCACTCGCTGTCCGAGCGAGTCGACTAGTCATCTGAGGCGGATCCGACTTACGCCCCACTGGGGTGTGTCGAATCGCGGCTGCACGATCCCGGTTTAGACAAGCAGTCACCCGGGCAGCTTCTTCAATGCACCCCAGGGAAGGGTGGATCATGGAGAAGAGACCTTGAAATCCAGTTGGGTCAAGCGAGCGGCACTCTGTCTCTCCGCCGCCGCTCTCGCCGCCTCCGCCCTCGCCGCCTGCGGCGGCTCCTCCGATGAAAGCGGCCCGCCGGAGCTGACCTTCTTCGTCGCGATCCAGCCGGGCGGGACGATCGAGGAAGTCTCGAAACGGTGCTCGGAAGAATCGAACGGCAAATACACGATCACGCCGGAATTCCTCCCCACCGACGCCAGCCAGCAGCGTGAACAGCTGGTGCGGCGGCTCGGCGCCGAAGACTCCTCGATCGACATCGTCGGGATGGACGTGATCTGGACCGGCGAGTTCGCCAACGCCGGCTGGGTCGAAGAGTGGTCGGGGGCGGACAAGAAAGCGGTCACCGAAAACGTCTTCCCCAACGTGATCGAGACGGCCTCTTATGAGGACAAGCTCTACGCGGCGCCGTTCAACACCAATACCCAGCTGCTCTGGTACCGCAAAGACCTCGTCAAACAGCCGCCGAAAACCTGGGACGAGATGATCGAACAGGCCGAAGGGCTGAAAGAAGCCGGCACGATCCAGGTGCAGGCGAGCCGCTACGAGGGCTACATGGTCTTCGTCAACGCGTTGATCGAGAGCGCCGGCACCGAAATCCTCTCCGGGCCCGAAGAAGTCGACCTCGAACAGGACCCGACCGAACAGGCGCTGCAGGTGATCGGCAAGCTCGCGAATGGCGGCGCCGCGCCGCCGAGCCTCTCGACCTCCGACGAGGACAGCGCCCGCCTCGCCTTCGAGGCCGGCGAATCGGCGTTCATGACCAACTACACCTTCGCCTACGCGAGCGCCCAGGCCGAAGCGCCGGAAATCGGCAAACAGATGGGCTTTGCTCGGTTCCCGCGGGTCGACGCGAGCAAGCCGAGCAAACCGCCGCTCGGCGGCTTCAACCTGGCGGTCAGCTCCTACTCGAAGAACAAGGACGTCGCCTTCGAAGCGGCGACCTGCCTGGCGAACAAAGACAGCCAGAAAACGGCGGTCGAACTCGACGGCCTGCCGCCCTCGCGCTCGGACCTCTACACCGACAAAACGGTGACCGAAGCGTATCCCGGCTTCGCCCAGCTGGTGAAGGAATCGATCGAAGAATCGGGCCCGCGGCCGACCACCCCCGCCTACCAGGACGTCTCGCTGGCGGTCCAGCGAGCGCTGCACCCGCCGGACAAGATCGACTCCAGTGACACCGAATCGATCTACGACGAACTGAAGTCGAAGGTCGAAGACGCGGTCAAGCGGGAAGGGCTGCTCTGATGGAGGCGAAGAGCGCACCCCCGGCAAAGGCCTCCTCCCGCACCCGCTCGGAGCGCAAACTCGCCTGGATGCTGTGCGCGCCGGCAGTGGTGGCGATGCTGCTCGTCACCGCCTACCCGATCGCCTACGCGATCGTCCTCTCGCTGCAGGACGTCGACCTCCGCTTCCCCGACGAGGGCGGCTTCGTCGGCCTCAGCAACTACAGCGCCGTCCTCACCTCAGACCTCTGGTGGACGGACATCTTCAACACCGTCTTCATCATGCTGATCTCGGTCTCGATCGAGCTCGTGCTGGGGATGGCGATCGCGCTGGTCATGCACCGGGCGATCTTCGGCCGCGGCGTCGTCCGCACCTCGGTCCTGATCCCCTACGGGATCATCACCGTCGTCGCCGCCTTCGCCTGGCAGTTCGCCTTCAGCCCGGAAACCGGGTTCGTCAACAACCTGCCGCTGATCTCCGACGAAATGGACTGGTTCGGCGGCCGCTTCAGCTCCTTCGCCGTGATCATCCTCGCCGAGGTCTGGAAAACGACCCCGTTCATGGCGCTGCTGCTGCTGGCCGGGCTGGTGACGATCGACAGCCAGCTCTACGAGGCGGCAAGGGTCGATGGCGCCACCGCCTGGCAGCGGTTCACGCGAATAACCCTGCCGCTGATGAAGCCGGCGATATTGGTTGCCCTGCTGTTCCGCACCCTCGACGCCTTCCGCGTCTTCGACACGATCTTCGTCATGACCCGCGGTGCGCTGGACACCGAATCGGTCTCGATCCTCGGCTACAACCAGCTGATCAGCCGCCTCAACCTCGGGCTCGGCTCGGCGGTCTCGGTGCTGATCTTCCTCTGCGTCTTCCTGATCGCCTTCGTCTTCGTGCGCGGGTTCGGGGCCAAGGTCGAGGAAGGGCGCCCGGGAGGCTGAGATGGAACGCAGCGGACGCGATTACGCCCTCTGGACCATCGCCATCGCGCTGGTGGTGATCTTCGCCCTGATCCCGGTGGTCTGGCTGATCTCGATCTCCCTGAAGCCGCCGGAAGCGCTGACCGACCAGCGCTTCATCCCCTCGGACGTCTCCTTCGACAACTACAAGAGCCTGTTCGAAGGCGGGATCGACGACAGCCCCTTCATCAAGCCGCTGATCAACTCGATCGGGATCGCCCTGATCACGACCGCGATCTCGATCGTCCTCGCCTCCTTCTGCGCCTACGCGATCGCCCGCCTCGAATTCCCCGGCAAGCGGGTGATCCTCGCCGGCGCGCTAGCGATCGCGATGTTCCCGCCGATCTCCACCGTCGGGCCGCTCTTCGACATGTGGCGGGCGCTCGGCCTCTACGACACCTGGCTCGGGCTGATCATCCCCTACCTCACCTTCTCGCTGCCGCTGGCGATCTACGTCCTCGTTGCCTTCTTCCGGGAGATCCCCTGGGAGCTCGAGCAGGCGGCCCAGGTCGACGGGGCGACGCCGTTCCAGGCGTTCACGAAAGTGATCGTGCCGCTGGCCGCGCCGGGGGTCTTCACCGCCGCGATCCTCGTCTTCATCTTCTGCTGGAACGACTTCCTCTTCGCGATCTCGCTGACCAGCTCGGACGCCTCGCGAACCGTTCCCGCCGCCCTCGCCTTCTTCACCGGCGAATCGTCGTTCACCGCGCCGACCGGCAGCATCGCCGCCGCCGCGGTGGTGGTGACGGTGCCGATCATCATCTTCGTACTCATCTTCCAGCGCCGAATCGTCGCCGGGCTTACCGCCGGCGCCGTCAAGGGATAAGGAGCCAACCGATGTCAGAGATAGTCCTCGAGGGAGTCACCAAGACGTTTGCCGACGGCTTCGAAGCCGTCAAAGACATGGACCTCGACATCCAGGACGGAGAGTTCATGATCCTCGTCGGCCCGTCGGGCTGCGGCAAGTCGACGGCGCTGCGGATGATCGCCGGGCTCGAGGACATCTCCCGCGGCGAGGTGAAGATCGGCGGCGAGACCGTCAACGACCGCTCGCCGAAGGACCGCGACATCGCGATGGTCTTCCAGAACTACGCGCTCTACCCGCACATGAGCGTGCGCGAGAACCTCGGGTACGGCCTCAAGGTGCGACGTGCGCCGAAGGCGGAGTCGCGGCAGCGCGTCGCCGAGGTGGCGGGGCTGCTCGGGCTCGAGGAGCTGCTCGACCGCAAGCCGGCTCAGCTCTCGGGCGGTCAGCGGCAGCGGGTCGCCATGGGCCGCGCGATCGTCCGGCAGCCGCGCGCGTTCCTGATGGACGAGCCACTCTCGAACCTCGACGCGAAGCTCCGCGTCGGGATGCGCGCGTCGCTCGCACAGCTCCATGCCCGTCTCGGGGTGACGACGGTGTACGTGACCCACGACCAGACCGAGGCGATGACACTGGGCGAGCGCGTCGCCGTGCTGCGCGACGGGGCGGTGGTGCAGGTCGACCGGCCGCAGGAGCTCTACGCCCATCCCCGGGACGTGTTCGTCGCCGCATTCATCGGCGCGCCGTCGATGAACCTCGTC
>JBJMKN010000028.1:0-31388 GCA_045805765.1 Solirubrobacterales bacterium | reverse complement strand
TGCTCGCGGCCGAGCACCTCGCAGCCGAGACCGAGCTCGTCGGCCAGCTCGCGCGCCCGCTGGGCGAGCCGCGTCGGCGTCATCTCGTTGGCCGGCGAGTTCTGCAGGTCGCGCGTCGCGTTGGCCGCCTCCGCCGCAACGCGAGCGGCCTCGACCGCCGCCGCGACGTCGTGGTGGGCCGAGATCACGAGCTCGTCCAGCCGTGGCGGCGGGTCGTCGTCGTCGCGCTTGGACTTGAACGCGTCGAAGCGGTAGGCCGCCAGGAGGGTGCCCTCGACGAAGCCCGCGGCGATCTCGTCGCCGACCTTGTGCGGCAGCTCCCAGCACAGCGAGCGCGCGCCGGTCTCGCTCACGCGGCCGTAGGCGGTCGCGGCGGCCACGCGCGCGCGCTCGCCGTCGAACGCGTCGCGCGCGCCGAGCCCGACGAGCAGCCACCGGCGACCGTCGGCGTGCGTCAGCGCCAGATGCTTGAAGGAAGACTTCGCCTCGCCGCCGTCGAGCAGCGCCTGCAACGGTGCGCCCTCGAGGTCATGCGCGACCGCCTCGCCGTCGAAGATCCCGATCGCGACGGTGTCGGCGCCGGAGGCGGCGGGTGCATCGGTGGTGGCTCTGACCCGCACTGGGCCGCACAGTACCCTGCGCGCCATGCCCAAGACCGTGATCCTGAGCGCCGCCCGCACCCCGGTGGGGAAGATGGGTGGCGGACTTTCGTCCTTCAAGGCCGCCGAGCTCGGAGGCATCGCCATCGAGGCCGCCCTCGATCGCGCGGGCGTAGCGGGCGAGCAGGTCGATCACGTCGTCATGGGCACGGTGCTGCAGGCCGGCCAGGGCCAGATCCCGTCGCGCCAGGCCCAGATCAAGGGCGGCATCCCCAAGGAGGTGCCCTCGGAGACGATCAACAAGGTCTGCGCCTCCGGCATGCGCTCGCTCGGCCTTGCCGACCAGGCGATCCGCGCCGGCGATACCAACGTCGCCGTCACCGGCGGCATGGAGTCGATGAGCCAGGCGCCCTACCTGCTGCCGAACGCCCGCTTCGGCTTTCGGATGGGCGACGTCCAGGCGCTCGACGCGATGACCCACGACGGGCTCACCAACCCCTTCACCGAAAAGCAGATGATCAACGAGGCGAGCGAGGTCGGCAATGAGCTCGAGATCACCCGCGTCGACATGGACCGCTTCGCCGAGCGCTCGCACCGGCTTGCCCACGAGGCGACCGAAGCCGGCCGCCTCGCCGAAGAGATCGTCGGCGTCACCGTCAAGTCCCGCAAGGGCGAGTCGACGGTCGAGGCCGACGAGGCGATCCGCCCGCAGACGACCCTGGAGACGCTGGCCGGGCTGAAGGCGATCGGCGGCCCCGATGCCACCCACACCGCCGGCAACGCCCCGGGCGTCAACGACGGCGCCGGCGCAATCGTCGTCGCCTCCGAGGAGTGGGCCGAGAAGGAAGGGAAGACGCCGCTGGGGCGGATCCTCTCCTACGGCACCGTCGCCGACGACTTCCCCTACCTGGCGAAAACGCCTGCGAACGCCTCGAAGCTGGCGCTGGAAAAAATCGGCAAGAGCCCCGAGGACGTCGACCTCTGGGAGATCAACGAGGCCTTCGCCTCGGTCGCCCTCAACTCGGTGCGGATGCTCGGCGTCGACGAGGAGAAGGTCAACGTCAACGGCGGCGCGATCGCCCTCGGCCACCCGATCGGCGCCTCCGGCTCCCGCATCGTCGGCGCCCTCGTCCACGAGCTGCGCCGCCGCGGCGGTGGCCTCGGCGTCGCCGCGATCTGCTCCGGCGGTGGCCAGGGCGACGCGATCGTGGTCGAGGTCAACGGAGGCTGATTTGAGCGAGCAGCCCGCGAGCGAGAGCGCGCCGCGGGCTGCCGCTTTCTTCGATTTGGACAAGACCCTGATGGCGGGGTCGAGCGGGATGCAGTTCGCCCGCATCGCCGCTAAGCAGGGCGTCGTCAGCCGCCGGCTCCTGGTCAGCTGGGGCTGGGAGCACCTGCGCTACCGCCTCCGTGGCACCACCGACGAGCGCACCGCCGAGGTGCTGAAAGTCGCGCGGGAGCTGATCCGCGGATTGCCCGCGAAGACGATCGACCGGATGGGGCCGGAAGTGATGGCGGCGATCCTGCCGCGGGTCTTCCCGCAGATGCTGGAGGAGGTCTACGGCCACCAGGACGCCGGCCGTCCCACCTTCATCGTCAGTGCCGCCGGCAACGGCGTCGTCGAGCAGCTCGCCCACGTCCTCGGCATGGACGGCGGCATCGGCACCCGCTACGAGGTCGACGGCGAGGGCAGCTACACCGGCCGCCTCGACGGCCCCTTCGTCTACGGCGACGGCAAGGTGACGGCGATGGAGGAATTCGCTGAGCAGCACGGGATCGAGCTGGGGGAGTCCTACGCCTACTCCGACTCGCTCTCCGACCTGCCGATGCTGCGCGCCGTCGGCCACCCGGTTGCCGTCAACCCCGACCCGCCGCTGGCGGCGATCGCCCGCGAGGAGGGCTGGCAGACGCTGCGCTTCGAGCGCCTCGGCCGCCGCCTCGTCGCCCTTGCCGTCACCTTCCTCGCCACCGTCGCCGGCTTCGGCGCCTCTCGCGCCGCCGCCCGCCGCCGCGTCCCCCCGCCACGCCGCTTCTACGCCCGCCGCTGATTCCCCCTGTTCCTTATCGGTGCCTGACAAGGAAAAGGAACAGGGGAATGCTGAATCACTAGGCTTCGCGCTGAATGAGCACCGCAACCGCACGGAAGATCCGCGTCGTCGTCGCCAAGCCCGGCCTTGACGGGCACGATCGCGGCGCCAAGATCATCGCCCGCGCCCTGCGCGACGCCGGCATGGAGGTGATCTACACCGGGCTGCACCAGACGCCCGAGCAGATCGCCGAGACGGTGATCCAGGAGGACGCCGACGCCGTCGGCCTCTCGATCCTCTCCGGCGCCCACATGACGCTCGTCCCCAAAGTGGTCGAGCTGCTGCAGGCGCAGGGAGTAGACGACGTCCTCGTCACCGTCGGCGGCACGATCCCGGCCGACGACATCCCCGAGCTGAAGCAGCTCGGGGTCGCCGAGGTCTTCACCCCCGGCTCCGGAACCGACGACATCGTCGAGTTCATCCAGGAGCGGGCGAGCGCCCGCCACGCCGAAGGCTGAGCGCAAAGCGCGCCTGAGCGCGCTCCGTGACATCTGACACGGATCGGTGCATAGGTCCGTCCGATCCGGGTATCATCCTGATTGACTCGTCAGTCAACCGCGGCGAGCCGTTAAGATCGCGCCCCGCGAAAGACCTGAGAATCGTCCCCAAGGAGGCTTTGCTTTGAAGATCTGCGTCCTGGTCAAGGAGGTCCCGGACGCCGCCGTTCAGAAGCGCATCGACCCAAGCACGATGCGACTGGACCGCGGCGGCGAGAAAAACCTCAACCCCTTCGACACGCACGCCCTCGAGGCGGCCATGCAGATCAAGGAGGGTGGCGCGATCCCGGTCGAGGAGGTCGTTGCCGTGACGATGGGCCCGAGCTCCGCGGTCCGCGCGCTGCACAAGGCCGTCGCCCTCGGCGCCGATCGCTCGGTCCACCTCTCCGACGAGGCGCTGTCGGGCTCCGACGTCTGCGCTACCGGCTACGCACTGGCAAAGGTGCTCGAGTCCGAGAGCCCCGACCTGGTCCTGCTGGGCCAGCAGTCCGATGACGGCGAGTGCTACACGATCGGCGCCGTCGTCGCCGACCACCTGAAGATGCCTTCGCTGACCCAGGTGATCCAGATCGACGTCACTGACGGCAAGCTGCGCTGCGAGCGCCAGGCCGAGTACGGCTACGACACCGTCGAGGTCGAGTTGCCGGCCGTGATCAGCGTCGGTGACGCGATCAACGAGCCGCGCTACCCGAGCCTGAAAGCAATCATGGGCGCGAAAAAGAAACCGCTCGATTCGAAAGCCACCGGCGACGTCGGCATCGAGGCCGGCCAGGTCGGCGAGGGCGGTTCGAAGACCAAAGTGCTCGGGCTGAACCCGCCCCCCGCCAAGGAAGCGGGCGAGATCATCGAGGACGAGGACACCAACGAGACGGTCGAAAAGATCGTCGCCTGGCTCGACGAGAGGAAGCTGATCTAAATGGCAGGCATCCTGGTTTACGCCCTCCACGACGACGAGGGCAACTTCAACAAGAACTCACTCGGGGCGATCTCCGAGGCGGCCAAGCTGGCCGGCGAAGTTGGCGGCGAGGCCTCGGCGCTGGTTGTAGGCGACATCGCCGACGACGCCTGCGCTTCGCTCGGCAACTACGGCGCCGCCAAGGTCTACCGGGCCAAGAGCGTGCCGGAGGGCCTGGCGCAGCCGATCGTCGACGCGATGGCAAAGGTCATCCAGGACAACGGCATTTCCTACGCCCTCTTCGGCGGCGGCCTGCTCGGCTTCGAGATCGGGGCCGGCCTCACGGCTCGCCTCAACGCCGGCGTGACGATGGAGGTCACCGCGGTCAAAGTCCAGGACGGGAAACTGGTCGTCGAGCGGCCGATCCTGCAGGACTCCGAGATCGCCGACGTCGGCTACGTCTCAGAGCCCGGCATCATCATCGGCCGCCTCAACGCCTTCGACACCACCGAGTCCGGCGGTAGCGCCGAGGTCGTCGACGTCGACGTCGAGCTCTCCGAGTGGTCGTCGAAGGCAAAGCTGGTCCAGCGCGGCGAGCAGCGCGGCGCCGACGTCAACATCGAGGACGCCGACATCCTCGTCGGCGGCGGCCGCGGCCTCGGGGCCAAAGAGGGCTTCGAGCTCTGCGAGCAGCTGGCCGACTCGATGGGCGGCGCCGTCGCCGCGACCCGCGCGGTCGTCGACGCCGGCTGGTACCCCTACGCGGCCCAGATCGGCCAGACCGGGAAGACGGTGGCGCCGAAGCTGTACCTCGCCGCCGGCGTCTCCGGGGCGATCCAGCACAAGGTCGGCATGCAGAACTCGGAGAACATCCTTGCGATCAACAAGGACCCGAACGCGCCGATCTTCGAGTTCTCGGATCTCGGCGTGGTTGGCGATCTCCACAAGATCGTCCCCAAGCTGACCGAGGCGATCAAAGCTAAGCGGGGAGGCTGAGCTTCGGCTCAGTCTCCTTTCTGAAAGGAGCTCGAATTGGCAGTTGCACCGAGTGAGTTTCCGCCGCCCTTCGATTCGGCGAGCGTCATCGCGGCGCCGACGGATCCTGCGGACGAGCGCATCGAGGTCGGCATCGCGATCGTCGGCGGCGGCCCGGCCGGGCTTGCCTGCGCCAACAAACTCATGCAGCTGCTCGAGGACGAGCCGGAGCTGACCGAGAAGCTGGGCGAAGTCCCGGTCGCGGTCATCGAGAAGGGCAAAGTCGCCGGGGCGCACCTGCTCTCCGGCGCCAACGTCGACCCGTCGGCGATGGAACGGCTCTTCCCCGACCTGCCGCCGGCGGAGTGGCCGCCGGTCTACCAGGAGGTGACGAAGGACGCGACGTACTTCCTCACCAAGAGCAAAGCGTTTCCGCTGAAGCCGCCGCCGCCCAACTTCCGCAAAGAGGGGACCTACACGATGTCGGTCTCCAAACTGGGCCGCTTCCTCTCCGAAAAAGCCGAAGAGGCCGGCGTCTACATCCTCACCGAGACCGCGGCGACCCAGCTGCTGGTCGAGGACCGGATCGTCAAAGGCGTGCGCTCCGGCGACCGCGGCCGCGGCAAGGAGGGCCAGGAGCTCGGCAACTTCGAGCCCGGCTCCGACGTCGTCGCCAAGGCGACGGTTCTGGCCGAGGGGACGATCGGCCACCTCACCTACGCCGCGATGGACTACTTCAACCTCCGCGAGGGCTCCGACCCGCAGGTCTGGGAGCTTGGGGTGAAGGAGATCTGGGAGGTCCCCAAGCCGCTCGACCGGGTAATCCACACGCTGGGCTGGCCGCTGCGCTGGAGCCCGCGCTTCAAGGAGGCCGGCGGCAGCTTCATCTACCCGATGGGCGAGGACAAGGTCTGCTTCGGCCTCGTCGTCGGCCTCGACACGACCGACGCGACCTTCTCCGTCCACGACGCCCTGCAGGAGTTCAAGACCCACCCCTTCATCAAGGAGATCATCGAGGGCGGGAAGCGGGTTGGCTGGGGCGCGAAGACGATTCCCTCGGGCGGCTACTGGGCGCTGCCGAAGCGCTTCTCCGTCCCGGGCATGCTGATGGCCGGCGACGCCGCCGGCATGGTCAACATCGCCGAACTCGCCGGCGTCCACTACGCGATGCACGCCGGGATGTACGCGGCGGAATCGATCGTCGATTCGCTGAAGCAGGACATCGACTCGGTCAACTTCGAAAGCTACGACGAGAAGATCCGCGGCTCGGTGATCGAGAAGGACCTCTACCGCTCCCGCAACATGAAGCAGCCCCTGACCAAGGGCCTGATCTTCGGCGGCATGATGGGCAGCGCCATGGTCGCGACCAAAGGCGCCTTCCCCGGCGGCCACTGGAAGATCGAGGACAACGCCGAGATCCCGGTCTCCGAGGGCAAGGCGGCGGACAGCTACCCGAAGCCCGACAACGAGCTCACCTTCAACAAGCTCGACTCGGTCTTCCTCTCCGGCAACGCCACCCGCGACGACGCCCCCAACCACGTCCGCATCCAGACCCACGTCCCCCGCGAGATCGCCCAGACCTGGGTCTCGATGTGCCCCGCCCAGGTCTACGAGATCCCCGAGGACCAGCTGGAGAGCGGAGCCGCAGAGGTAGACGTCCACGTCACCGCCTCCAACTGCGTCCAGTGCGGCGCGATCACCGCCAAGGGCGGCCGCCTCACCCTTCCCGAGGGCGGCGACGGCCCGTTGTACCAGGAGACGTAGGCGTAGAAAAGCTGTTCGCCTAACGGCACGATCCGCGCACCACGTGTGCGGATCTGCCGCCTAGGGTCGGGGTGTGGTTGTTGCGACCCTGATGAGCGACTCGGCGACCGGCGCCGGCCTGATGGCCGCATCGATTGCGGTCGGCGGCTTTCTCCTGCAGCTTTGGCCCGCTCTCGCCAAGCGGGAGGAGCAGACGGTGCGAGCGGCCGCGGCCGTCGGCGGAGTCGCTGGTCTTTTCTTCGGTGCCTCGATCATCACCGCCGAAGTCTGGTAATGTTTTGTCTTAGGAGCTGATATGACTGGACGACAGGCCATCGTTACGTACCTGGTATCCGCCGTTGTTGTCGAGCTGCTCGCCCTTGCCTGGATGAAGCACCTCGGGACCGACTCTCAGACGATTGGCGCTGTCTACGCGCTGTTCCTGAGCGCAGTGAGTCTCGGCGGCGGCTTTATCTTCAACCGCTACTACTGAGCTAAGCCGCTTCGGCTTCCTCCGCCTGAAGCATCGCCGAGCCGTCGAAGATTTGGGCGGCGCGGGAGGTGGCGGGCGTGAAGTCAAGGGTGCTGCGGCGGCGGGGGGCCGCGATCACGGTCCACTCGTCGCAGCCGGCGAACGCCTCGTCGAGGTGCTGGGCCATCGTGCTGCGGGGACGATCCTGGTCGAAGATCTGCTGGGACATCGCTGCTCCGTCCTGTGTCGGGGGTTGGTGAAGTTTCCCCCTGCCCGTCGGACGAAAAATATGCAGTTTGCGATTGTTTGGGAACGTTTGTTCGTTCAGCTGCTCAGGACGAAGCCGCAAACTCGGCGATCTCGTCCGCCACGCGCTGGGGCTGATCGAGCGGGACGAAGGTTTTCGCGTCGGGGATGCGGACCAACTCGGCGTTCCCCGCTTCGCCCGCGAGGCGCTCTCCGTAGGAGATCGGGAAGTACTTGTCGCCGGGCGCCCAGAGCAACCTGATCGGCAACTGCGAGCTCCTCAGCTTCTCGGCGGCGGCGAGCGTATGCCGCTTGTTCATCCCCGCGGTTACCTTGCCGGCGTCGCGCATGATCTTCGGGTCGGTCTTCGTCGGCTCCATCCAGGAGGCGACCAGCTCGTCGGGGATCTTCGTCCTCGCGAAGGGGGCGAAGGCGCGGCGTGCCAGGGCTTCGATCCGGAAGGGTGCCGCGAGGACGCGCATCCCACCCGGGAGCTTTGCCAGCGGCGGCATCGCCTTGAACATCCCCGGCGGGAAGTTCTCGTGGGTATCGCAGTTGGTCAGGACCAGGCGCCCGATCCGCTCCGGGTGGGTCGTGGCCAGGACCTGCGACATCGCCCCGCCGGAGTCGTTGCCGACGATCGTCACGTCCTCGAGCTTCAGCTCGGCGAGGAAGTCGGCGATCAGGCGGGCGATCCCGGGAGGGGAAAGGTCGGCGTCGGGGCTCATCGGGGCGCGATGGGCGGCGATCGGCCAGTCCGGGGCGATGCAGCGGCAGCGGTCGGAGAGGCTGTCGACGACGCCGTCCCAAAGGCGGCCGTCGACGAGGTAGCCGTGGACGAAGACGACCGGCTTGCCCTCGCCCGCCTCGCGGTAGCGGATCGGCCCCTGCGGCAGTTGCACTTCTTTGCGCTGGTCAGTCACGATGCTGCCTCCTCTGTCCTCGGTTTGTTGCACTAACATACAGACTGTATGAACGTAAATCCAGAGCGGCGCACCCAGGCCGAAAGAACCGAAGCCACCCGCGAGGCCTTGATCGCCGCTGCCCGCATGCTCTTCACCGAGCGTGGCTACGAGAACGTCGGCACCGAGGAGATCGTCCGCGCCGCCGGGGTCACCCGCGGCGCTCTCTACCACCAGTTCGGCGACAAGGCGAGCCTGCTGAGGGCGGTCTACGAACGGATCGAGGCGGAATCGACCGAGCGCGTCGCCCGCGTCGTCCTCGGCTCGGAGCTGCACAGCCCGCTCGACGCGATGAAGGCCGGGGTCGAGGCCTTCCTCGACGAGTGCGCCGAGCCCGAGCTGCGCCAGATCGCCCTCCACGACGCCCCGGCTGTTCTCGGCTGGGAGCGCTGGCGCGAGATCGGCGCCGCCAATGGGCTCGGCCTGATCGAAGCGAGCGTCTCGGCTGCGATCGAGGCGGGCGAGATCCGCGAGCTGCCGGTGAAGCCGCTCGCGCACCTGTTGATGGGCGCCCTCGACGAGGCGGCGATGCTGCTCGCCCGCGACGAGCGGCCGCAGAGCCGGGCCGAGGTGACCGAGGTCCTAGTGGCTCTGCTCGACAGCTTCGCGGTCGGCCGGGCCTAGGCTCCCGGAGAGCCGGCGGGACTCCTTCTGCGCGTACATCCGCACGTCGGCCAGCTGCATCGCCTCGGCCGGCGAGTCCGCCTCCTCCGGCACCGAGGCGATCCCCCAGGAGGCGCTGAGGTCGTACCCCTGGCCCTTGGAGGTGAGCGCTTCGGCGGAGCGGACCGCAAGCTCGTCGCGGGCCTCCAGCCCCTGGGAGACGACGCCGCCATCGACGAGAACCAGGAACTCGTCGCCGCCGAGCCGGTAGGCGGTTGCCCCTGGCTCCACCTTCGCTTTCAGCCGCCGTCCCAGCATCCCGAGCATCTTGTCGCCGGCCGGGTGGCCGAAGGTGTCGTTGTAGCGCTTGAAGCCGTTGAGGTCGAGCAGGACCACGGTCAGCGGCGCGTTCGGCGTCGCTTCGTGCCGCTCGAGGTCCATCTGCCACCGCGCTTGGCTGCCGAGGCCGGTCAGGGGGTCGGTGCGGACCTGTTCCAGCAGCCGCTGGTTCTCCCGCAAGCTGACCGCGAGCCGGCCGATCACAGCCAGCATCGTCGCCGACCACAGCAAGGTGGTGAGGGCGCTGGAGCTATGCAGGTACTGGAGGAAGCCGAGGACGATCATCGCCGCCGCGACGATCCCCGGCACGATCATTTCCCGCCAGCCGTCGAAGCGGGCGTCAGGGAGGATGCGGTCGGCGTCCGGTTGCCAGACCTCGGAGCCGAGGAGGACGGCGGAGATCAGGTAGATCGGTTCGACCCAGTCGCCGTCGGGCACCGTCGCTTCGTAGGTCTGCAGGGTGAAGGCGACGTCGGCCACGGCCATCGTCGCGAGGCCGCCGAGCAGCAGCGTCCACGTTCTGCCCGGCCGCCAGCGGGTGAGGGCGATGACTCCGACGATCAGCGAGACCAGGAGGACGTCGCCGAACGGGTAGGCGAGGGTCGTCGCGACTTCGACCGTCGAGCCACTGGTGCGGTCGGCGACGAATTCGAAGAGCAGGGCCGCTCCGACCGCGCCGGTGCCGAGAGCGGCGATCGCCCCGTCCATCCAGAGCCGCTTGTCCAGCTCCCCGGCGCGGGCGCGGACCAGCAGGTAGAGGCCGAGGATCGCCAGCGGGTAGAAGGCGAGGTAGCCGATGTCGGCGGGGGACGGGTAGGGCGCGTCCGCGTTGCCTTCGATGAAGAGGGTCCACCAGATCTCGCCCGCGGCCCAGGCGAGGATCGAGGCCCCGATCGCGATCCAGGCGGCCCGCTCGGGGCCACCGCGGCGGGCCCGGATCAGGCAGGCGAGGCCGGCGCAAACGACGACCGCGTCGTAGATGACGCCGTTGACCGCAGTGTCGAGCCCGGCGCCGCCGATCCCGATCCAGTCGTGGACGATTACCAGCGCTGCGCCGCCGAAGAGGATGGCTGAAACAACGTTCCGCACAGGGACCTATCGGCAACCCTTGCGCGGTTCTCTAGACTTGGTGGAGATGAAGACGGAGATACACCCCAATTACACCCTTGCCAACGTGCATTGCTCGTGCGGCAACCAGTTCTACACGCGCTCCACGAAAGAGGACTTGCATGTAGAGCTCTGCTCCGAGTGCCACCCCTTCTACACGGGCAAGCAGAAGCTGGTCGACACCGGCGGCCGCGTCGAGCGCTTCCAGCGCCGCGCCGCCAAGCACCGGGCCGGGAAGTAGCGCGTGGGCCCGCCCTCGGGCTCGGCACTGGCGTCCCACCAAACCTCCTCCGGCAACGGAGGGGACCCTATGCGCATGCCCGATGGGGCGCTGGTCGCCAAGCGCGACGCGCCCGTCGGCGGCCAGGCGGTCCTCGAGGGCGTGATGATGCGCGGGATCTCGGTGTGGGCCGTTGCGGTCCGCACGCCCGAGGGTCAGATCGAGGTCGAGTCCGAGCAGCTCGTCCCCTGGGCGCAGCGGCACCGGCTCTGGCGCCTGCCGGTTGTCCGCGGCGTCGTCGCCCTCGGCGAGTCGCTGAAGATCGGCTTCAAGGCTCTGGCGATCTCCGCCAACGCGCAGATGGAGGAGGACGAGGAGGGCGAGAAAGAAGAGATCGGCGGCTGGGTCTGGGGGCTGACGATCGTCCTCTCGATGCTGCTGGCGATCGGCCTCTTCTTCGTCGTCCCGGTCGGCCTCACCAGCCTGATCAAGGACCAGCTCGGCTCCTCGCTGCTCTTCTGGCTGGTCGAGGGGGTCCTGCGGACCGCGATCTTCATCGGCTACATCCTCGCGATCAGCAAAATGCCCGACCTGCGGCGCGTCTTCGAGTACCACGGAGCCGAGCACAAGACCATCTCCTGTTACGAGGCCGAAGACGAGCTGACGCCGGCGCGGGCGAAGCTCTACTCGCGCCTCCACCCGCGCTGCGGGACCAGCTTCCTGCTGATCGTGATGGTGCTGGCGATCTTCGTCTTCGCCCCGATCGGGCTGCCCGCCTGGTACTGGCTGCTCGCCTCGCGCATCCTCGGCATCCCGCTGATCGCCGGCCTCTCCTACGAGGTGATCAAGTGGGCCGGTAAGAACCGGCGCAAACGTTGGGTCCGGGCGGTGATGTGGCCGGGGCTGATGCTGCAGAACCTGACCACGCGTGAGCCCGACGAAGAGCAGCTCGCGGTTGCGATCGCCTCGCTCAACGCCGTCCTCGCCCGGGAGACCCCCGAGGAGGCGGCGAAAAAGCCGCACATCGAGATCGTCGCCTAGCGACGGTCCCGTTCTAGTCTTCGCTCCATGATCGAGCAGCTGGTCGACCAGATCGAATCGCGCTTCCGTGAGCTCGAGGCGCAGATGTCCGACCCGGAGGTGATCTCCGACCGGGCGCGCTATGCCGAGGTCGGACGCGAATACCGCGAACTCCAGCCGGCGAGCGAGCTGGGGGCGAAATGGCGGACGCTGCGCGACGACCTCGAAGGCGCGCGCGAGCTGCTGGCCGAGGGCGAGGACGCGGAAATGCGGCAGCTGGTCGAGGAGGCGCCGGCGCAGCTGGAGGCGCTGGAAGAGGAGATCCGCCTGGCGATGGTCGAGCGCGACCCCAACGACGCCAAGAACGTGATCGTCGAGATCCGCGGCGGCGCCGGCGGCGACGAGGCCGCTCTCTTCGCCGGCGACCTCTACAAGATGCTTGCCCGCTACGCCGAGGAGCGAGGCTTCAGCACCGAAGTCCTCTCGCAGTCTGGCTCGGAGTCCGGCGGCTTCAAGGAGGTCACCTTCGAGGTCAAGGGCGACGGCGCCTACTCGGTCTTCAAGTTCGAGGGGGGGACCCACCGCGTGCAGCGGGTGCCGGAGACCGAGTCGCAGGGGCGGATCCACACCTCGACCGCGACCGTGGCCGTCCTGCCGGAGGTCGAGGACGTGGAGGTGCACGTCGACCAGAACGACCTCCAGATCGACGTCTATCGCTCCTCGGGGCCCGGTGGCCAGTCGGTGAACACGACCGACTCCGCCGTCCGCATCACCCACAAACCGACCGGGATCGTCGTCTCGATGCAGGACGAGAAGTCCCAGCTCCAGAACAAGGACCGGGCGATGCGGGTGCTGCGGGCGCGGCTGTACGAGCGCGAGCTGGCCGAGCAGCAGGCGAAGATCGCCTCCGAGCGCAAGGCCCAGGTCGGCAGCGGCGAGCGCTCGGAGAAGATCCGCACCTACAACTTCCCCCAGGGCCGCGTCACCGACCACCGGATCAAGCACACCTCGCACAACCTCGAGGGCGTGCTGGCGGGGGAGCTCGGCGAGTTCACCGACGCCCTCTCGGCGGAGGAGAAGCGCCAGAGGCTGGAGGCCGCCGCCTCCGCCACCGCTTGAGCCGGTGGCGACGATGACCGGCTCGAGCGTGCGCGAGGCGCTGGACGCGAGCGTCGATGCGCTGCGGGCCGCGGGGGTCGACGAACCGCGACTCGACGCCGAACTGCTGCTGGGTGAGGCGATGGGCCGCGAGCGAGCTGCGCTGGTGGCCGATGGCGCGGCGGAGGTTCCACCGTCCGCGGCGCGAGCGTTTGGCGAGATGGTGCGGCGGCGGTTGCGGCGCGAGCCGGTCGCTTACATCCTCGGCCGCAAAGGGTTCCGGCATCTCGACCTGGCCCTCGACCGCCGGGTACTGATCCCGCGGCCCGAGACCGAGCTGCTGGTCGAGCTGGCGCTGGAGCTGCAGCCGGCGACTGTGCTCGACGTCGGCACCGGCTCCGGCGCGATCGCGCTGGCGGTCGCCGACGAGCTGCCCGAATGCGCCGTGACCGCGACCGACACCTCGCCTGGGGCCCTCGAAGTCGCCCGGGCCAACGTTCAGCGCCTCGGCCTCGCCGATCGGGTCGAGCTCCTGGAAGAAGCCCTTCCCGAGGGCGAGTTCGACCTCGTCCTCGCCAACCTCCCCTACGTCGCCGAGCGCGACTGGCCGGCGCTCCAGCCCGAGGTGACGCAATGGGAGCCCCGCGAGGCGCTCCTTGCCGGCGCCGACGGCCTCGACGCCTACCGCGCCCTGATCCCAGGTTGCGGCAGGGTTTTTCCATCTCATGGAGGGAAAAGCTCTGCCGCGCTTGCGGTTGAGGTGGGGGAGGGGCAGGCCGAGGCGGTGGCGGGGCTGATGCGGGAGAGCGGCTTCGAGGAGGTCGAGATTCGGCTCGACCTGGCGGGGATCGAGCGGGTTGTGATCGCTCGGTGGGTAGGGGGAGCGGCATGACCGAGGTCATACAGCTGCGCAGCGGCGAGGCCGCCCTGGCGCGGAAGGCGCTGGAACGGACGATCTCCGGCGGCGGCGTCGCCGTCTTCCCCTCGGACGGGCTCTACGGCCTCGCCTGCGATCCGCTCGACGCGGGGGCGATCGCGAGGATCCACCGGCTCAAGGGCCGCGATGACGGCAAGCCCTCGGCGGTCATGTACTTCTCGCCGCTGGCGATCCGTGAGCTCGTCAGCGGCTTCGGGCCGCGGACCAAAGCCGCCGTCAGCGCCCTGCTGCCGGGGCCGGTGACGCTCGTCGTCGCCAACCCGCAGCGGCGCTACCCACTCGCCTGCCGCCAGGATCCCGAACGCCTCGGGATCCGCTTGATCGGCGGCCCGCTGGCGGGGACGATGTGCCCGGTCTTCCAGACCTCCGCCAATCTCAGCGGCGAGCCGGCGCCGGCGCGCGTCGTGGAGGTGCCGGAGCCGATCCGCGACGGCGTCGACCTGGCGATCGACGGCGGCGAGCTGCCCGGGCTGCCGTCGACCGTCGTCGACATCACCGCGCTCGAGCGCGACGGTGGCTGGCGGGTGCTCCGCGACGGCGCCCTCTCCCCGGGCGACCTCGCCAGCAAGCTGGCCTCGGTCGGCCTCGGCTGAGATTCAGCAGCCCGGGGCGCCCTTGTAGGGCAGGCGGACCAGGCGCTGGGACATGTTGTCGCTCTCGTTGGACTCGAAGAGGTTTTCCTTCGGGTCGACGATCATCCGGTAGGCGAAGCAGCCGCGCAGGCCGGCGACGTCGATCCACTGCTGGTGGTAGGCGGCCGGGTAGATGTCCGACCAGCCGACCGAGGTGCCGAGCCTGACCCGGTCCTGGAACGGGTTCTGGTTGCAGCCGGGATAGACCCAGTGGCTCGGGGAGCGACGGCCGGGCCGGGTGTGGGTGAGGTCGCGGAGGCAGTAGTTGAGCTTGGGGCTGGTGCGGACGACGTCGCCGACCTCGCCGTCGGGACCGACCCGCCGCAGCTCAAAGTTGGCCAGTTGGTGCACCTTCCAGTAGCTGCCGCCGAAGTAGGTGCCGACGTAGGTGAAGTGCAGCTTCGCCTCGCTCGGCAGGACGATGTGGCCGCCGCCCTTTTTGTAGATCCACTGGTTGGCCTTCATCGAGCGCGGGCCGTCGCGGCGGCCGTGCAGCTCCATCGGCCCCTTGCCGCGGCTCTCGACGTCGCTGGTCGCCCGCAGCAGCACGTGGCCGTCGACCTTCTGCGCGTAGATCTCGCTCGGCGGCGCGATCCGCAGGTTCGGGCAGAGGAGGAACCGCGCTTCGCTCGTCTCGCACGGGTTCTCCACCGCCGCGGAGGCGGCGGCCGGCAGTGCTGAGGCCAGCAGAAGGGCCAGCGGAACGAGCAAAGCTCTGGCTCTCACCGGCCCCAGAATATCCCGACCCGTTGCTATGGTCGGCCGACGATGGCCGATCTTCCAGAGAACTTCCAAAACGCGCCGCTGAGCGAGGTCGACCCCGAGATCGCGGGGGTCCTCGACGCCGAGTTGCGGCGCCAGCAGCGGACGCTGGAGATGATCGCCTCGGAGAACTTCGTGCCCCAGGCGGTGCTGGAAGCCGTCGGCTCGGTCCTCACCAACAAGTACGCCGAGGGCTACCCCGGCCGCCGCTACTACGGCGGCTGCGAGGAGGTCGACGTCGCCGAGCAGCTGGCGATCGACCGCGCCAAGAGCCTGTTCGGCGCCGAGCACGCCAACGTCCAGGCGCACGCCGGCGCCCAGGCCAACAACGCCGTCTACATGGCGCTGCTGGAGCCGGGGGACACCTTCCTCGGCCTCGCCCTCGACCACGGCGGCCATCTCAGCCACGGGATGAAGATCAACGTCAGCGGCAAGCTCTACAACCCGGTGCCCTACCACGTCAGCCGCGAGGATTTCCTCGTCGACATGGACGAGGTCGAGCGCCTGGCCCAGGAGCACCGGCCGGCGCTGATCGTCACCGGCTGGTCGGCCTACCCGCGCCAGCTCGACTTTGCCGCCTTCCGCGAGATCGCCGACTCGGTCGGCGCGACGCTGATGGTCGACATGGCCCACTTCGCCGGCCTCGTCGCCGCTGGCGAGCACCCGAGCCCGGTCGAGCACGCCGACGTCGTCACGACGACGATCCACAAGACCCTCTGCGGCCCCCGCAGCGGCATGATCCTCTGCCGGGAGGAGCACGCGAAAGCAATCGACAAAGCGATCTTCCCCGGACAGCAGGGCGGCCCGCTGATGCACACCGTCGCCGCCAAGGCGGTGGCGCTCCACATCGCCGCCAGCGAGGAGTTCAAGCAGCGCCAGCGGCAGACGATCGCCAACGCGCGGGCGCTGGCGGCCGGGCTCGAAGCGGGCGGCGTCCCGGTGATCACCGGCGGCACCGACGTCCACCTCGTCCTCGTCGACCTCACCCCGACCGGCCTCGACGGCCAGACCGCGGAGGACCGCCTCGATGAGGTCGGGATCACCGTCAACCGCAACGCGATCCCCTTCGACGAGCGGCCGCCGATGAACCCCTCGGGCCTGCGGATCGGCACTCCGGCGCTGACGACGCGGGGGATGGGCACCGCCGAGATGACCGAGATCGCCGAGGTGATCGTCGCCGCGCTGGGCTCTGACTTCGACTCCGCCGAGGATGACCTGCGGGCGCGCACCGGCGCCCTGATGGACCGCTTCCCGCTTTACGCCGAGCTGGCTGCGACCGTTTAGGCCTTGAAGGTCTGGGTCGACATGAGCGCGCCTGCGCACGTCCTCGTGCTGCGCCCGATCATCGACCGCCTGCGTGCCGAAGGCCACGACGTCGAGATCACCTCGCGCGACTACGCCCAGACCCAGCAGCTGCTGGCGCTCCACGGCCTCGACCACACCCCGATCGGCCGCCACGGCGGCGCTTCGCGGCTGCGGAAGGCGGCGGCGCTCGCCGGCCGCAGCGCTGGGATGCTGAAGTTCGGCCGCGGCCGCGGCTTCGACCTCGCGCTCGCCCATGGCTCCAACGACCTCGCGATCGCGGCGAAGACGCTCGGCGTCCCCGAGGCGAACATGCACGACTACGAGTACGCAGTCACCCAGCACCGGATCGGCTGCCGCCTCGCCCGCCGGGTGATGTTCCCCGACTCGGTGCCGCTCGACCGCCTGCGCCGCTTCGGCGTCACCGAGGCCAAGTTCTTCCCTTATCCCGGATTGAAGGAGGAGTACTACCTCTACGACTTCGAGCCCGACCCCGAGGCGCTGACCCGGCTCGGGGTCGAGACCGAGCGGGTCGTCGTCATCGTCCGCCCGCCGCCCGACGTCTCCCTCTACCACCGCAAGTCGAACCCGCTCTTCCCCAAGGTGCTCGACCGGCTCGGCCGCGACGAGGGCGTCCACGCAGTGGTCCTGCCGCGCACCGGCGCCCAGCGCGAGTTCATCACCGGCCTCGGGCTGCCCTCGGTGATCGTTCCGCCCGGCGCGGTCGAGGCCCAGAGCCTCGTCGCCCTCGCCGACCTCGTGCTCTCGGCCGGCGGCACGATGAATCGCGAGGCCGCCGCCCTGGGAACCCCGGTCTACACCACCTACGGGGGGCGCCTCGGCGGCGTCGACGAAGCCCTGATCCGCTCCGGCCGCCTGCGCCCGCTGACCGACCCCCGCGCGCTCGTGCTCGAGAAGCGGACCGCCGAGGCGGCGCCCACACACCGCGATCCCGCCTTCCTGGTCGAGACCATCCTCGGTACCGTCGGAGCCCAACCATTGCGCGAAGAGCCTCATCCCGTAACGCCTTCTTGAGCGAGCTGCCCGAGGCCGAACCCGGCCTCGAAGAACTCGTCGCGCCCGCAGCGGAGGGCGACCCCCGTCCGATCGACCCGGCCCTGCGGGCGCTCGACATCCTCATCTCCGCCGCGATCCTGCTCGTCCTCTCGCCGCTGTTGGCGCTGGTCGCGCTGGTGATCTTCCTCGACTCCGGCCGGCCGGTCCTCTACCGCGGCGCCCGCGTCGGCAAGGCCGGCCACCTCTTCTGGATGTACAAGTTCCGCACCCTCAAGCCCGACGCGGAAACGCGCCTCGGCCCCTATTACGGCGAGGAGCTGACGCGGCGGACCGAGGAAGAGCGGACCCGGATCGGCGGCGCCCTGCGCAAGACCCACCTCGACGAGGTGCCGCAGCTCTGGAACGTGCTGCGCGGCGACATGTCGATCGTCGGCCCGCGCCCGATCAGGCCCACCTTCTACGCCGAGCTCTGCCGCGAGATCCCCCAGTACTGGCAGCGTCTCGTCGTCCGCCCCGGCGTCACCGGCTTCGCCCAGACCCGGATCACCCGCGAGGAGACCTGGGCCGACAAGCTCGCCCACGACATGGAGTACATCGCCGACCGCTCGGTCCACCTCTACATCCAGGTGCTGCTGGCGACGGTCGCAAAGGTGATGGGGCGCGGTCCGGCAGCTCCGAAGAACAACGGGAGCTGACCAGAGGACCGAAATGCCGGGTTGCTCGACTCATCCGGCAGCTTCGGCAGCATCAGGTGGGTGGGGGACGCAAGCCTTCAAGCGAGGGTCATCACTTACATCCTTGAGCTTCCATTCGCTCTTCCGATTCCCAACGACTGGCAGATGGCCCCTCTTCTGGAACGATCACCCGCCTGGGAGGGTTGGGCGGGTGAGGACCTCTGGACGCTCCTGGAATGGCCTGGCGCCAAAGAAATTCCCGAAAACTTGATGCCGGGAACGCAGATCCGATTCCGGCGAGCCAGAGTCAAGTCCATCCCCCCGCTCCGTGCCGCGGATGAGGCGTTTGGCGACAAAGTTCTGCCGTTTCTGAACTGGCGTGAGCGACTGAGAAGACGGCGGGGTCTACGGAGCGCCGATCGACGAGGCGTAACTCTGACGCGCTCAGTGGTTTCCCTTTCGTCCTTCATCCCGCCGTCCGAGGTTCCAGGCAAGACCGGCCGAGAGGAAGAGCTGGAGTGGCTTCGATCTCAGTTCTTCGTCTGCCTCGCGGACCTGAACCGCTTCCTGACCGCGCTGAGTATGACCTCGCGAGACTGGCGAATTGGTCGACTCTCAGCAGGTCAACTACCGCCGCTCCTGCCAGTCATCATCGATCACGTATCGCCCGGAGAAGAGCCCGGTCAATGGCCGATTCACTGTGTTGTGTCAATCCGACCCGAGCTTCTTGATGTCGCGGTTGAGGGTGAACCTCCCCCAGATTTTGCTTGGCAAGCGAGCGCCATGGTTAGCGCTGCGAACAAGGGCGCCGAGCCGTATCTGCAGTTCTTTAGCTTCGTAGAGGATGCTTGGGCGTACTCGCTGCTGGGAGAGGCAACCCGCTGCATCATCACTCTCGGAATGGCCGTTGAGGGACTCGTGAGCACGACCGTTCGCGAGGGAGCCGAACGCCTGGGGTGGTCGGCCGAGGAGCGCGAGGCGGCGTCTGCTGCCTGGCTCAAAGAGTGCGTGACCGTTCATCTCGCGAAAGTTCTGAATAGGAAAATCAGGGTGGACGACCCGGGATCGATTTGGGGTACCTGGTGGTCAACGACCTATCAGATGCGAAATGGAGCCGTACACGAGGGGCAGAGCTATTCGGCAGCAGACGCGGTAAGGGCAAAAGAAGCCACTTCTGCCGTCATGCGAGAGATACGGTCCGACCTTGCGGCACACCAGAGGTTGACTGACCTTGCCGACGCGCTGAAAGTCGATTTCCCCGATGAGGAGCACGACTACCGCTGGGAGATGGTGCAAATTTTGCCCGCAAGCCTGCGTCGTGCGGAAAAGGAGCTTCGCCGGACCAGGGGCTGCTGATTGACCGCTCGCGTTTGGGCAGCCGCATAGTTCCGCCGAAGCATCCGGTTAGATACCTGCTGCATGCCCGACTAGCCAGCGGCGAACTCGGTGCCTGTGACGACCTAGGCCACGGCGATCCGGCAGCTAGGTTGCCAACTTTCCCCGCCAGGAGCGGATGAAGGGAATTCCCGAAGGATCGTTCCAAGAATCTGATCAGAGGCCCGCCGGTGTCCAAAGCCAGGCGGGTCTTCTTGGTTTTAGGGGTCCTCCTCCTAGAGGGGTTACAAGCAAGCCCGCGAACTCGGCGTCGCTGTTAGCTGCTTCCCTTCTCCCAAGGCGGCCCGGGGCGCCTTTGCGTCCTCATGGTTGACAAAGGCGCCCCGCCCGCTGTGGCTGCGAGACTGCCGCCCATGTGCGGTATCTGCGGCGTCGTCGCCGCTGAGCGAGAGCGCGGGCCCGACCGCGAGGCGGTGGCGCGGATGAGCGGGCGGCTCGTCCACCGGGGGCCCGACGACGAGGGGCTCTTCTGCGAGGGGCCGGCGGCGCTGGCGGCGCGGCGGCTCTCGATCATCGACCTCGACCACGGCCACCAGCCGATCGAAAACGAGGACGGCTCGGCGGTCGTCGTCCAGAACGGCGAGATCTACAACTACCGCAAGCTGAAGCGTGAGCTCGAGGGCAAGGGGCACCGCTTCGCGACCGACTGCGACACGGAGGTCCTCGTCCACCTCTGGGAGGAGGAGGGGGAGCGGTTCGTCGAGCGGCTGCGGGGGATGTTCGCGATCGCCCTCTGGGACAAGCGCCGGCAGCGGCTGCTGCTGGCCCGCGACCGCTTCGGGATCAAGCCGCTCTACTACCGCCACGTCGGCGGCGGGCTCTCCTTCGCCTCGGAGCTGAAGGCGATGCTCGAGCAGCCCGGCTTCTCACGCGAGATCGATCCCAGGGCCGTCTCCGCCTACCTCGCCTTCAACTCGATCCCGGCGCCGCTGACGATCTTCGCCGAGGCCCGCAAGCTGCCCCCGGGGCACCTGCTGTCCTACGAGGGGGGAGAGGTCGAGCTGCGGCGCTACGCGCGGCCGGGCGCCGTGACGGGTAACGAGCGGGGCGGCACTGAAGACGAGCTCGCGGCGGAGTTGCGCGAAGTCCTCGACGACAGCGTCCGCGCCCACCTCGTCGCCGACGTCCCCGTCGGCGTCCTCCTCTCCGGCGGCGTCGACTCGGGCGGCCTCGCCGCCCTCGCCAGCGAGCACGCGGGAGAGCCCGTCCGCACCTTCTCGATCGGCTTCGAGGAGGAGGGCTTCAACGAGCTCTCCCGCGCCCGCCTCGTCGCCGAGCGCTACGGGACCGACCACCACGAGCTGATCGTCCGCCCCGACGCGGTCGAGCTGCTGCCGAGGCTGGTCGAGGCCTTCGACGAGCCCTTCGGCGACTCTTCGGCGCTGCCGACCTACCTCGTCTCCGAGCTCGCCGCCGGCCACGTCAAGGTCGCGCTCTCAGGCGAGGGCGGCGATGAGCTCTTCGGCGGCTACTACACCTACGTCGCCGACCTCCTCGCCCGCCGCGTCGGCCGCCTGGCCCCGCTCGCGCGGCCCCTGGCCGAGGCGCTGCCGAGCCGCACCGACCGCGTCGGCTTCGACTACAAAGCCAAGCGCTTCGCCCGCGCCGCCGCCCTGCCGCCGCTCGAGCGCCACCACGCCTGGAAGGAGATCTTCTCGCCGCAGCTGCGGGCCGAGCTGGCCGGGCCCGGCGCCGCCGCCTGGGACCCGGTCGACCTCTACCGCGAGCGCTACGCCGAGAGCGCAGGGGCCGACCCGCTGGCGCGGATGCAGGACGTCGACCTCGGCGTCTACCTGGTCGACGACCTGCTGGTGAAGACCGACCGGGCGAGCATGACCCACTCGCTGGAGACGCGCGTGCCCTTCCTCGACGCCGCCGTCTCCGAGTTCGCCTTCTCGCTGCCGCGGCGGATGAAGGTCCGCGGCTTCGCGAAGAAGCGGCTCCTGCGCAAGGCGCTGGCGCCGCTGCTGCCGCGGGAGATCGTCCACGGCAGCAAGCAGGGCTTCTCGATCCCGATCGCCGCCTGGCTGCGGGGCCCGCTTCAGCCCTTCGCCCGCGAGGTGCTCTCGGCGGGCGCGCTCGAGCGCCAGGGCCTGCTCGATCCCGCCGCGGTCACCCCCATCCTCGACCGCCACTGCGCCGGGCAGGAGGACCTCAGCCGCCAGATCTGGGGGCTGATGGCGCTTACCCTCTGGTTCGACCGCTATGCCCACTGACTCCGACGCCTACCTCGCCTTCCTGGTCGCCGGCGTCCTCACTCTGCTGCTGGTGCCGCTGACGAAGTGGCTGGCGCTGCGGGTGGGGGCGATCGACTACCCGAGCGAACGCAAGCTCCACCTGGCGCCGACGCCGAAGCTCGGCGGCCTCGGCATCCTCGGCGGGGTCGCGGTCGCGGGGCTGCTCTTCCTCCCGAACGACACCGAAAGCCACGCGATCCTCTTCGGCGCCGTCGCGATCGCCTGGATCGGCGTCCTCGACGACGTCTTCGACCTCTCCGCCGCGCCGAAGCTGCTCGGCCAGGTCGTCTCCGTCGTGATCCCGGTCTCCGCCGGAGTCACCGTCGACAACTTCACCTTCCCGTTCTTCGGCCGCCTCACCCCGGGGGCGGTGGACCTGCTGACGCTGCCAGGAGGCGGCGTCGTCCACCTCGGCGACGTCGCCACCGTGATCGCGATCGTCGCCGTGATCAACGTCATCAACCTGATCGACGGCGTCGACGGCCTCGCCGCCGGGGTCGCCGTCATCTCCGGCATCACCCTGGCGACGATCGCGCTCTCGCTCGACCGCACCGCCGCCGGCGTCCTCGCCGCCCTGACCGCCGGCGCCGCGCTCGGCTACCTGCGCTGGGGATTTCCGCCGGCAAGCACCTTCATGGGCGATACCGGCTCGAACTTGCTCGGCTATCTGTTAGGCGCGGTGGCCGTGCAGGGGGCGCTGAAGACGAACGCGGTGATCGCCCTCTTCCTGCCGCTGATCATCCTCGCGGTGCCGATCCTCGACACCGGCTTCGTCGTCGCCAAGCGGCTCAAATACGGGCGGCCGATCTACAAAGCCGACCGCTGGCACTTCCACCACCGGATGGCCGACATCGGCTTCTCGCAGCGGCGCACGCTGCTCTACCTCTACGGCTGGACCGCGGTGATGGCGCTGCTGGCGCTGGCCCTGCGCTTCGTCCCCTACAGCGACGACCACGGCAACTTCGACCCGCTCTGGACCGCGGTGATCGCCGTCTTCGGAGCCCTAGCCCTCGCCGCCAGCGTCTACCTGGTCGAGGTGCTCGAGATCCTCAAGCTGCGCCAGACGCGCCTGCGCCAGCTCGTCACCCTCCGCCGCACCACCGGCGCTCCCGAGCCCGATCTGGGCGAGGTCAACGCCGCGGTCGAGCAGGAGCTCGAGACCGGCTCCTTCCCAGCCGTGGACCCGGAGACTGGAGAGTTCGAGGCGATCAAGTAGTGGCAACCCTCACGAAGTGGCTTCACAGAGCCATTCCCGGGGCCACTTCTATATAGTCGACATGCGCCCGCTCTGCCCCGAGCTGGGCGTATTTCTGTCTTTCGCGGCCTGCTGTTCCTGATTTATGTCTCCTCCAAAGTACGTCGACCTACTCGCGCTGCTCATTGCCCTCGCCGTTTTCGTGATCGGCGATCTTCCCCTGCTCGGCTACGCCGTCGCCGCCGCCGCCTGGCTCGCGCAGCGCGGCATCCACATGCTCGCCCAGCGCCGGATGAAGCAGGAGCTGGCCGCCGGCAACCGGCAGAAGGCGATGGGGATCGTCGCCGGCAGCGGCCTCGGGCGCGTCTGGCTGATGGCCACCTCCGTGCTCCTCGTCGGCATCGTCGAACGGGAGGCCGGCCTCTCCGCCGCGATCCTCCTGCTCGCGCTCTTCACGCTCTCCTTCGCCGCGCAGGGGCTGAACCACCTCCTCGACGACCAGCCTGAAGGCCAAGGGGTCCTTTGATGGAGTCGGCAACCGTGCAGGGGGCGCCAGGCGGCGCCACCAGGAGCAGCGACCCCGAGAAGAAGGGGATGAGCACCAAGGTCAAGGTCCTGATCGGCTTCATCCTCTACCTCTCGGTGGCGATCCTGCTGCTGCTGATCTTCAAGAGCGACGGCAAGAACGAAGCCTTCAAGCCCCAGAACGAGTTCAAACTCGAACCGTGGGTGACGATCGAACTCGCCGGGATCGACTTCAGCATCAACAAGGCGGTCCTCTACCTCTTCCTCGCCAGCGCCCTGACGATCGCGGTGATGACCTGGATCGCGAAACGGATGGTCGAAAAGCCCAACCGGGTCCAGACCGCGGTCGAGGTCGCCTACGACCTGACCAAGAACACGATCACCGGCGGCAGCCTCCACGGCGAGCTGGCCCGCAAGTGGTTCCCCTTCATCGGCGCCCTCTTCTTCTGGATCTGGTTCTCGAACATGCTCGGCTTCCTGCCGCTGCCGACCAACACCGAGCACACCTTCTCGCTCGGCGGCCTCGAGATCCCCTCCTTCGCGATCTACGCCGCCACCGCCAACATCGCCATCCCGCTGGTCTTGACCCTCGTCGTCTGGCTCAGCTACCACGTCGAGGGGATCCGGGCCAAGGGGGCGCTGCCCTACTTCAAGAGCTGGCTGCCCCCGGGCCTCGAGGACATGCACCCGGTCGGCAAGGCCGCGATCTTCATCATCGAGGTGATCTCCCACTTCGTGCGGCTGATCAGCCTCTCCGTCCGTCTCTTCGCCAACATCCTCGCCGGCCACCTGCTGCTGCTCTTCATGGGCGGCGGCTTGGCGGTGCTGCTGGGGATCGCCGCCCTCGGGGCGCTGACCTTCCCGCTCGCCTTCGCCTTCTTCATCTTCGAGGTCGGGCTGGTTGCGACCCTGCAGGCATTCATCTTCTCGACGCTTAGCGCTATCTACATCGGCGGAGCGACCTCCGCCTCTCACTAGAAAAGGAGTCAACTCTCAAATGGATCCCACCTTGTTGCCCGTCGCTGAGGTAAGCAGCGAAGCTGTGGAAAGCGCCGGCAAAGCGATCGCCCTCGGCGTCGGTGCCGGGCTTGGTTCGATCGGCGCCGGTATCGGCGTGGGCTTCATCTTCGGTAAGGAGATCGAGTCGGTCGCCCGCCAGCCGGAGATGAAAAGCGAACTGGAAAGCATCCGCTGGCTCGGCTTCGCGCTGACCGAGGCGGTCGCCTTCTACACCTTCATTTTCGGCCTGATCGCTTTCTTCCTCGCCTAGGTCGATGGAGCTGCTCGGCAACATAGTCCCGCTCGCCGCAGAGGCGGCGGAGCACGGCGAGGAAAGCGGCGGCAGCTTCCTGGTCAGTCCCGGCCTGGGCCTGATGATCTGGACGCTGGTCCTCTTCCTGATCACGATGTGGGTGTTGAGCAAGGTCGCCTTCCCGAAAATCCAGGAAGCGCTCGACAAACGCGCAAGCGCGATCAGCGAGTCGATCGACGCCGCCGAAAGGCAGCGCAAGGAATCGGACGAGCTTCTCGCCGAGTACCGCGCCCGTCTCGCCGAGGCTCGGGAGCAGGCCGACGACATCATGGTCCGCGCCCGCAAATCGGCCGAGACCGCCGAAGCCGAGGCCGCCGCTGCCGGCAAGGAGAAACGCGAGGAGCTGGTCGCCGCCGCAAAGCGGGACATCGAAGCGGAGACGCGTCGCTCGCTTGACCAGATCCGCCAGGAGGTCGCCGACCTGACCGTGCTCGCCACCGAGCGGGTGACCCGCAAATCGCTCACCGGCGAGGACCAGAAACGCCTCGTTGAGGAGGCGCTCAGCGAGGTCGACTTCTCGACGCTGTCGGGGTCGGAGAAGAACTAGGCCATGGCCGACGCAGCTCACGTATACGCCGGCGCGCTTTTCGAAGTGGGCCGCGAGAAAGGCAAGCTGGACACGCTGCAGCAGCAGCTCAGCGAGTTCACCGACGCCATCGACCGCAACCACGAGCTGCAGGTCTTCTTCTTCAGCCCCTACCTCTCCTCAGAGGAGAAGGTGGCGGGGCTGAAGCGCGCGATCTCGGGCGCCGAGCCCGAGCTGATCAACTTCCTCGAGCTGCTCGTCGACAAGCAGCGGATGCCGGAGATCTTCCGCATCCGCCGCGAGTTCGAGGAGCTCTGGAAACAAGAGAACCGTCGTATCGACGTCACCGTCACCAGCGCCGTCGAGCTGGACCCGGATGTCGTCGCGAAAATCGGCCAAGAGGTCGAACGTCAGACCGGGGAGGAGGTCGACCTCTCGAGCGCGGTCGACGACCGGATCCTCGGTGGCATCGTCCTCCAGGTCGGCAACATGGTCCTGGACGCGAGCATCCGCAGTCGCCTGGAGAAACTTCGAAAGAGCGTCGCCACCGCGGCGTAAGGAGGCAGAGAGCACCCGATGGAGATCAAGCCCGACGAGATCGCAAGCATCCTGCGAGAGCGGATCGAGGGACTGGAGACCGGTTCCGCAGACCTCACCGAGGTCGGCACGGTCCTGTCCGTCGCCGACGGCATCGCCCGCATCCACGGGCTCGACAACTGCATGGCGCTGGAGATGCTCGAGCTGCCGCACGGGGTCACCGGCCTGGCGCTGAACCTCGAGTCCGACAACGTCGGCGCCGTCCTCTTCGGCGACTGGGACAAGATCGTCGAGGGCGACACCGTCAAACGGACCGGCAAACTGCTCGAGATCCCGGTCGGCGAGGAGCTGCTCGGCCGCATGGTCGACCCGCTCGGCCGCCCGCTCGACGACCGCGGCGAGATTGCCACGACCGAGACCCGCCCGGCCGAGTTCAAAGCCCCCGGCGTGGTCCAGCGCCAGCCGGTCGAGGAACCCGTCCAGACCGGGCTGATGTCGATCGACGGAATGATCCCGATCGGCCGTGGGCAGCGCGAGCTGATCATCGGCGACCGTCAAACCGGCAAGACGGCCATCACGCTCGACACGATCGTCAACAACCGCGACAAGGGCCTGGTCTGTATCTACGTCGCGATCGGGCAGCGGATGTCGACGGTCGTGCAGCTGAAAGAGACGCTCGAGGAAAACGGCGCGATGGAGAACACGATCATCGTCGCCGCTCCCGCCGACGAGGCGGCCCCGATCAAGTACATCGCCCCCTACGCCGGCTGCGCGATGGGCGAGTACTTCCTCTACAACGGCAAAGCCGCCCTCTGCGTCTACGACGACCTCACCAAACACGCCTCCGCCTACCGGCAGATGTCGCTGCTGCTGCGGCGCCCGCCCGGTCGCGAGGCCTACCCGGGCGACGTCTTCTACCTGCACTCGCGCCTGCTGGAGCGGGCGGTGAAACTGAACGACGAGCTCGGCGGCGGCTCGCTGACGGCGCTGCCGATCATCGAGACCCAGGCCTCCGACGTCTCCGCCTACATCCCGACCAACGTGATCTCGATCACCGACGGTCAGATCTTCCTCGAGTCAGACCTCTTCTTCTCCGGCGTGCGGCCGGCGATCAACGTCGGCATCTCGGTCTCCCGCGTCGGCGGCAACGCGCAGACGAAGGCGATGAAGAAGGTCGCCGGAAAACTGCGCCTCGACCTCTCCCAGTACCGCGATCTCGAGGCCTTCGCCCAGTTCGGCTCCGAGCTCGACGCCGAGACCCAGAAGGCGCTGACCCGCGGCGAACGGCTGGTCGAGCTGCTGAAACAGAAAGAGCGCGAACCGCTTTCGGTCGGCGACCAGGTCGCCTCGATCTACTCGGGCACTGGCGGCTACCTCGACCGGATCAAAGTCGAGCGCGTCGGCGAGTTCCTCGCCGACCTGCGGACCCGCCTGCACTCGGAGAAGTCCGAGCTGCTGAGCCGGATCGAAGAGACCGGCAAGCTCGAGGAGGACGACGAGAAGGAGCTCGGCCAGGCGATCGCCGACTTCGTCGACGACTTCGGCCCCGACTTCGACGAGCACGGCGACGCGCTCGAGGAGGGCGAGTCCGACCGCGTCCACTCCAAAGAGGAGCGCGAGGCCCCCAGCCGCACCTCCTCCGAGGACGAGGGCGACTCCGAGGACCCGGGCGACCCCGAGCAGTCCGACTCGAGCCAGGAGGCGACCCCGGCCTAGTTCGTCCGGAGCTCCGCTATGGCAACGCAGAAGGAAGTCAAGAACCGCATCGCGTCGGTCAAGAACATCAACAAGATCACGCGAGCGATGGAGATGGTGGCGGCGGCGCGCCTGCGCCGGGCCGAACAGCGGATCTCCGACATGCGGCCCTATGCGGAGGGGATGCGCAAGCTGACCCGCCGTGCCGCCGCGCAGGCGGGCGGGATCCCGCGCGTTCCGGTGCTCGAAGAGCGCGAGAACGTCAAACGCGTCGGGATCGTCCTCGTCACCGGCGACCGCGGCCTCGCCGGCGCCTTCAACTCGAACATCATCCGCGAGGGGATGCGGATGGCGTCGAAAGTCCGCGAGGAGGGGGCCGAGCCTGCCTTCGCCGTGGTCGGCCGCAAGGGAGTCTCGGCGTTGACCTTCCGCAAGCAGGACGTGACCGATTCCTACGTCGGCTTCACCGACCGTCCCGCCTTCGCCAACGCTCGCGAAATCGGCGAGGCGCTGACCGCGCGCTACGTCGACGAGGACCTCGACCGGGTTGAGCTGATCTACAACCGCTTCGTCTCGCCGCTGACCCAGCATGTCTGGCGCCAGACCCTGCTGCCGTTGCAGCAGGCCGAGGTGATCGGCGAGGGGGCCGGTGACGAGGCCGCCGCCGAAGACGAGGAAACGGATGCCGAGAAGGCGCAAAGCCGCTCGGAGTGGATCTACGAGCCCGACCCGGAGGAGCTGCTGGCGCGGCTGATCCCGGAGTACGTGACGATCTCGGTCTACCGGGCGCTGCTCGAGTCGGCCGCTTCGGAGCTCGGCGCCCGGATGACGGCGATGCGGAACGCGGCGGAGAACGCGGAGGACATGATCGGCTCCCTGACCCTGGAGATGAACCGGGCACGGCAGGCGGAAATCACGCAGGAGATCTTGGAGGTCGTCGGCGGCGCCGAGGCGCTCGGCTAGCGACGACAGAGCAACCAACTTCGTTTTAGAGACGAGAAAAGGAACCCATGGCTGAGAGCAACGGAAGCAACGGAACCAACGTCGGACGCGTCGAGCAGGTGACCGGAGTGGTCATCGACGCGGTCTTCCCCGACGAACTGCCGGAGATCTTCTCGGCGGTGACGATCGAGACCAGCGGCGGCGACAACGACGGCGAATCCGCCGTCCTCGTCTGCGAGGTGCAGCAGCACCTCGGCGACGACCGCGTCCGCGCGGTCGCGATGGACGCCACCGACGGGATCGAGCGCGGCGCCGTCGTCACCGACACCGGCGGCCCGATCACGGTTCCGGTCGGCGACGCGACGCTCGGCCGCATCTTCAACCTGCTCGGCGAGCCGATCGACAACGGCCCCGAGCTGGAGGAGGGCGAGCGCTGGCCGATCCACCGCCCGGCCCCGAAGGCCTCCGACCTGACCCCGACGCAGGAGATCCTCGAGACCGGGATCAAGGTCATCGACCTCCTCGCCCCCTACGCCAAAGGCGGCAAGGTCGGGCTGTTCGGCGGCGCCGGCGTCGGCAAGACCGTGCTGATCCAGGAGCTGATCCGCAACATCGCCGAGGAGCACTCCGGCCTCTCCGCCTTCGTCGGCGTCGGCGAGCGCTCGCGAGAGGGAAATGACCTCTGGCTCGAGATGAAAGAGTCGGGCGTGATCGACAAGACCATGCTCGTCTTCGGCCAGATGAACGAGCCCCCGGGTGCGCGCCTCCGCGTCGCCCTCTCGGGCCTGACGATGGCCGAGTACTACCGCGAGCAGGGCGGCCAGGACGTGCTCCTGTTCATCGACAACATCTTCCGCTTCGTCCAGGCGGGCTCCGAGGTCTCGGCCCTGCTCGGCCGCATGCCTTCCGCAGTCGGCTACCAGCCGACGCTGGAGACCGAGATGGGCGAATTGCAGGAGCGGATCACCTCGACCGATCGCGGCTCCGTGACCTCGATCCAGGCGGTCTACGTGCCGGCGGACGACTACACGGACCCGGCCCCGGCCACGACATTCGCCCACCTCGACTCGACGATCCGGCTCGAGCGGTCAATCGCCGAGCTCGGAATCTATCCAGCGGTCGATCCGCTGACCTCGACCTCGACCGTGCTCTCGCCGCTCGTCGTCGGTCAGGAGCACTACGACGTCGCCCAGGAGACGAAGCGGGTCCTGCAGCGCTACCGCGACCTCCAGGACATCATCGCGATCCTCGGGATCGACGAGCTGTCCGCCGAGGACAAGGCGCTCGTCGGCCGCGCTCGTCGCCTCCAGCGGTTCATGAGCCAGCCGTTCTTCGTCGCCGAGGTCTTCACGGGTCGCTCCGGCAAGTACGTCGCGATCAAGGACACGGTCGTCAGCTTCAAGGAGATCCTCGAGGGCAAGGTCGACGACGTGCCCGAGCAGGCCTTCTTCCTCGCCGGCACGATCGACGACGTCCGCGAGAATGCCCAGAAGCTCGCGAGCTGATTCGGTGCCGCTGCAGCTCGACATCGTGACGCCGGAGAAGCTGGCCTACTCCGACGAGGTCGACGCCGTCACGCTCCCTGGGAGCGAGGGCGAGCTCGGCGTGCTGCCCCACCACGCGCCGCTCATCTCGACGCTGGGTGCCGGCGAGCTCCGCCTCCGCAAAGGCGGCGCCGAGGAGTCGTTTGCGATCGTCGGCGGCTTCCTCCAGGTGCTTCCGGACAAGGTCGTCGTGATGGCCGAGACCGCCGACATCGCGTCGGAGATCGACGTGGAACGGGCCCAGGAGGCCCGCCGACAGGCGGAGCAGGCGCTCGAGGGTGGGTTCGTCGAGGGCGCCGATCTGGCGGCGGCCCGCGCGCAGCTCCAGGCTGCGCTCATCCGGATCCGGGTGGCCGAGCGACGACAGCACGAGGGCCGCAGGCGGCACTCCTGAGTGCCGCGGTGCTGCTGACATGGCGGTGTTCATGACTGGATTCAGTCCGGCGACCGTTCGCGCCCACGGCGCCGAGGGTCTGGCGGCCGCGGCCCGGGCCGCCCTCCCGGGCCGAGGCGTTGGGTGGACGGAGGTCGTCGGTGGCTGACGCCCGGCCCTTCCACTGGGAGTACACGCCGGCCCCGGTGACCCGGGAGCTCTTCCAGATCGAGGGCGGCGTCCCGCTCCGCGGCGAGGTCCCGATCAGCGGCTCGAAGAACGCCGCCCTGAAGATGCTCGCCGCCGCGACCCTCACCGGCGAGCGCTGCCGGTTCACGAACGTTCCGGAGATCGAGGACGTCCGGGTGATGACCGAGACCCTCCGCGACCTCGGCGTCGTCGTCGATCACCCCGCGGACAACGTCTACGAGGTCGCGTCAGGCGACGTCGAATGGCTGTTCGTGCCGCTCGAGGCGGCCGCGAAGATGCGGGCGTCGTTCATGCTTCTCGGCCCGCTCCTGACCCGCTTCGGTCGGGTGATCATCAGCAACCCCGGCGGCGATCGGATCGGCCGGCGGCCGGTCGATCTTCACGTCGAGTCGATGCGCGCGCTCGGGGCGACGATCGAATACCGGAACGGCTACTACTTCGCGACCGCGCCCGGCCGCCTGCGCGGGACCGAGATCCGGTTCCCGTTCGTCTCGGTCATGGGCACGGAGAACGCGATCCTCGCCGCGACCCTTGCCGACGGTCACACCGTGATCCGGCCCGCCGCCCGCGAACCCGAGGTCGATGACCTGATCGTGTTCCTCAACAAGATGGGCGCCGAGGTCGAGCGGACCTACCCGGACACGATCGAGATCGAGGGCCGCAAGCGCCTGCGCGGTGCCGAGCATCGGGTCATCCCTGATCGCATCGAG
>JBJMKN010000027.1:0-9621 GCA_045805765.1 Solirubrobacterales bacterium | reverse complement strand
GGGCGAAGACACCACGGTTCGACCTGTACACCGACAGGCGCGGGCGCTCCGCGCTGCCGCGAATCCGGGCGCGGACCCGCCGGCGGCGGCGAAGTCTCTTCTGCGGCTTGGTAAGGACGGTCATGGTTGCTAGGCCCTCTTACCGACCTTGCGGGCCACCTGCTCGCCCCGATAGCGGACTCCCTTGCCCTTGTAGGGCTCGGGCGGCCGCGCCTTGCGGATCCGTGCGGCGGTCTCTCCCACGAGCCGCTTGTCGATCCCGCGGACCACGACCTCGGTGGGCTGAGGCACCTCGAACTCGATTCCCTCGGGCGCCTCGATCGTGACGGGATGGGAGTAGCCGAGCGCCATCTCGAGGGTCTTGCCGCGAAGATTGGCGCGGTAGCCGACGCCCTGAATCTCGAGGCGCCGCTCGAAGCCGTCGGTGACGCCCTCGACCATGTTCGCGATCAGGCTGCGGGTGAGGCCGTGCAGGGCCCGGTGCTCACCGCGGTTGGTGGGTCGGGAAACGGTGACGTTGCCGTCCTCCTGCTCGATCTTCATCTCCGGCGAGAGGGTCTGCCGCAGTTCGCCCTTCGGGCCCTTGACGGCGATGTCGCCCTCGCCGATCTCAACCGAGACGGCGTCGGGGACGGGAACGGGCTTTCTTCCGATTCGGCTCATTCAGACAACCCTCACCAGACGTAGGCGACGACCTCGCCACCGACGCCCTTGCTCCGCGCTTCGTGCCCGGTCATGACGCCGACCGAGGTGCTGACGATCGCGGTCCCGGTTCCACCGTCGACCCGGGGGACGTTTTCGTGGTTGACGTAGCGGCGGCGGCCCGGGCGGGAGATTCTTTCGATCCCGAGGATCACCGGCTGGCGGTCCTGGGTGTACTTGAGCTCTACGTTGATCACCTCGCCGACCCGGGCGGGCTTGCGGCTGAAGTCCTTGATGTAGCCCTGCTCCTTGAGGATCCGGGACATCTCCAGCTTGAGGCCGTTGAGGGGGATCTCCACCTCGTCATGGCCGGCACGGATCGCGTTGCGGATCCGGGTCAGGTAATCGGCGATCGGGTCAGTGTGCACGGTTCTCGCTCTACCAGCTCGACTTGGTCATTCCGGGGATGTACCCCTCGTGCGCAGCGTTGCGCAAGCAGATCCGGCAGAGGCCGAATTTGCGGTGGTAAGCACGCGGCCGGCCACAGCGGCGGCAGCGGTTGTAACGGCGCGACTTGAACTTGGGCTCACGCGCCTGCTTCACCTTCATCGAAGTCTTAGCCATTGTCTGAACTCTCCTCGGCCGTGTCGCCGGCCTCGTCTCCGCCCTCGGCGGCACCCTCGGCCTCGCTGTCGCCTTCTGGCTTGGCGTAGGCCTCCGGGTTCTCCTCTTTCAGCTGCTCGAGGGCCGCCTGCTCGACTTCAGCTTTCTGGCGGGCCTCCTCTTTGCGCTGCTCCTCTTCGGCTTCCTTTTCTTTCGCTTCGCGCTCGGCCTGTCCTGGACGGCCCTCCTGGGCGAAGGGCATCCCCAGCCCGAGCAGCAGCTCGAAAGCCTCGAGGTCAGTTTTAGCGGAAGTCGTGATCGTGATGTCAAGACCCCTGACGACGTCGATCGAGTCGTAGTCGATTTCGGGGAAGATCAGCTGCTCTTTGACGCCCATCGAGTAGTTGCCGCGGCCGTCGAAGGAGCGCGGGTTGAGGCCGCGGAAGTCGCGGATCCGCGGCACCGCGATCGAGACAAGGCGGTCGAGGAACTCCCACATGCGGGCCCGTCGCAGCGTCACCGAGACGCCGACCGGCATCCCCTCGCGCAGCTTGAAGGATGCGACAGACTTGCGGGCGCGGCGCACGTTCGGGTGCTGGCCGGCGATCGTCGCCAGCTGCTCCTGGGCCAGCTCGAAGGAGCGTTTGTCCTGTTTCTCTTTGCCGAGACCCATGTTGAGGGTGATCTTCTCCAGGCGCGGAGCCTGCATCGGCGTCGAGTAACCGAATTTCTGCGTCAGTGCCGGCAGGATCTCCTGCTCGTATTTGTCGCGCAGGCGCGGCGGCGGAGCGGCCTGAGAGGTGGGTGCCACGGTCGCCTCCATCAGCCGATCTCGTTCCCGGTCCGCTTCGCGAAGCGGACGCGCTTGCCGCCTTTGTCGACGCGGACGCCGATGCGGGTCGGTTTGTTGTCTTTGGGGTCGAGCAGCATCACGTTGGAGACGTCGATCGGCCCCTCCTTTTCGACGATCCCGCCGGCCTGGGCGTTTTTCAGGTCGCCCTGGGAGCGCGGCCGTTCGTGGCGCTTGATGATGTTCAGGTTCTCGACGTAGACGCGGCGCTTCTTCGGGTCGGTGCGGGTGACCCGGCCTTTCTTGCCGGCGTCCTTGCCGCCGATGATCAACACCTGGTCGTCAGTGCGAATGCGCATGGACTTGGCCATCTCTAGAGCACCTCCGGCGCCAGCGAGATGATTTTCATGAAGTTGCGGTCGCGGAGTTCGCGCGCCACCGGGCCGAAGATGCGAGTCCCGCGGGGGTTGTTGCTGGCCGGGTCGATCAGCACCGCTGCGTTCTCGTCGAAGGAGATGTAGGTGCCGTCGGGGCGGCTGAGCGGCTTGCGGGTGCGGACGACGACCGCCTGCACGACCTCGCCCTTACGGACGCCGCCCTGCGGGCTGGCCGATTTGACCGTCGCGGTAATGACGTCGCCAACGCTGGCGTAGCGGCGGTGGGAGCCGCCTTTGACCCTGATGCAGAGGATCTCGCGCGCGCCCGAGTTGTCGGCGACCTTGAGCCTGGACTCCTGCTGGATCATCGCCCTACCTCGCCTTCTCCACCACGTCGACCAGGCGCCAGCGCTTGGTCTTGGAGAGCGGCCGCGTCTCGACGACGCGGACGACGTCGCCCTCGCCGGCCTCGTTGCGCTCGTCGTGCGCGTGCAGCTTGGTCGAGCTGCGAACGATCTTCTCGTAAGTGCGGTGGCGGCGGGCGATGTCGATGCGGACGGTGATCGATTTGTCGCCTTTGCTGGAGACGACGATCCCCTGCCGCACCTTGGCCGCGTTCGACTCGTGCTCGGCCGGAGGGGTGCCGGTGCCGGGGGTGCGCTCCGACTTCGCAGCCTCGCGCTGCTTGCGGCGCAGGTTCGCCCTGACCCGTCGTTCCTCGGCCCGCTGCGCCGCGCGCTCGGCGGGATCGGAAGGATTGGCTTTACGGGGCTGCCGGCGCGATTTCTGCAGCCGCAGGCGCTCCTTCCAGGGAAGATCGTCCTCAGGATTCGGCTCGGCGGGAGCCTCTTCGGCGGCAGGGGCCTCAGCAGCTTCCTCCGCGGGAGCCTCCTCAGCGGGCGGCGCCTCCTCAGCGGCAGCGGGCTCCTCCGCGGCAGGGGCCTCCTCCGCGGCCTCAGCCGCGGGGGCCTCCTCGACCGTCTCCTCGGCCTGGGGCTCCTCGGTCGTCTCGTCTTTTTTGGTCTCGTCGTCGCTCATATCCGTCGGGTCTCTTTCTCCACATCGATGCCGCGCTGGCGCGCCACGGTCAGCAGCCGGGCGATGTCCTTCTTCGCCGCTCCGAGCCGGGCGCTGTTCTCGAGCTCACCGGTGGCGTGCCGGAAGCGGAGGTTGAAGGCCTCCTGCTTGGCGTCGATCAGTTTCGCCACCAGCTCGTCGTCTTTCAGGTTATGCACCTCGGCCGCCTTCATCACTCGCCGGCCCCCTCGCGCATGACGAATTTGGTTTTCACCGGAAGCTTGTGGCCCGCCAGGCGCAGCGCTTCGCGCGCCAGCTCCTCGGGGACGCCGGCCAGCTCGAACATCACCTTGCCGGGCTTGACGACGGCAACCCAGCCCTCCGGGTTGCCCTTGCCGGAGCCCATCCGGGTCTCGGCCGGCTTCTTCGTGTAGGGCTTGTCCGGGAAGACGTTGATCCAGACCTTGCCGCCACGTTTGATCTTGCGGGTCATCGCCACACGGGCAGCCTCGATCTGGCGGTTGGTGATCCAGCCGCGCTCGACGGCCTTGATCCCGTACTCGCCGAAGGCGACGGTGCTGCCGCCCTTGGTGTTGCCGCGCATGCGGCCGCGGAACTGTTTGCGGTGCTTGACCCGTTTCGGCATCAGCATCAGCGACCACCTCCGCGCTGGCCGCCGCGTCCGCCGGGGCCGCCGCGTCCGCCGCCGGGCCCACGCCCGCCGCCGCCGCCGCCGCGTCCACCGCGATCCCCGCCTGGGCCGCGCCCGCCACGGTCGCCGCCGGGGCCGCGCCCGCGGCCGCCGCCACCGCGGTCGTCGCGACGACCGCCGCGGCCACTGTCGGGGGTGCTGTCGGTAGAGGTGATGTCGGAGCGGAAGCCCTCCGGCATCACTTCGCCCTTGTTGATCCAGCATTTGACGCCGATCCGGCCGGTCGTCGTGCGGGCCTCGAAGAAGCCGTAGTCGATGTCGGCGCGGAGCGTGTGCAGCGGCACCCGGCCGTCGGAATACTGTTCGGTCCGCGCCATCTCGGCACCGCCGAGGCGGCCGGAGACCTGGACCTTGACGCCCTTGGCGCCGGAGCGCATCGCCGAGGTCAGGGCGCGTTTCATCGCGCGCCGGAAGGCGACCCGGTTCTGCAACTGCTCGGCGATCGACTGGGCGACCAGTTTGGCGTCGAGCTCGGGCCGCTTGACCTCGCGGATGTTCACTTTCACCGGGCTGCCGGTGAGCTTGTGCAGCTCTTTGCGCAGGGCGTCGACTTCGCTGCCGGACTTGCCGATCACGATGCCCGGACGGGCGGTGTGGATGTCGACCGCGACCTCGCCGCGGCGCTCGATCGTGATGCTCGAGAGGCCCGCGTGGGAAAGCTTGTTTTCGATGTGGTCCCGGATCTGCAGGTCTTCCTGGAGGACGTCGGCGAAGTTTTTGTCCTCGTACCAGTTCGACTTCCAGTCGTGGATGTAGCCGACGCGGAAACCCTCGGGGTGGATCTTCTGTCCCATGCCTAGTCCTCCACCGGGGTTAGAGCCACGGCAATGTGGCTGGTTCGCTTGTTGATCGGGGTCGCCCGGCCCATTGCCCGGGGGCGGAAGCGGCGCAGGGTCGGCCCCTCGTCGACGGTGATCGAGGAAACGCGCATCTCGTCACCGATCAAGTCGTGGTTGTTCTCCGCATTGGCGGCGGCGGAGTTGATCAGCTTCTGGATCGGCTCGGCGGCGCCGCGCGGCGAGAACGCCAGCAGCGCTCGCGCCTGCTCGATGTGCATGCCGCGCACCTGGTCGGCGATCAGCCGCGCCTTGCGCGGGGCGATCCGCACGTAGCGGGCTTTGGCTTTGACGACCGGGGGGGCGGTCGGAGCTTTGGCTTTTTTCGCTGAAGATTTTTTCGCCTCGGGTTTCGCCGGCTCTTTTTTGGCTTTGGCTTTCGAAGCTTTTTTGGCTTTGGAGTCTTTTTTCGCCTCTTTTTTGGCGGCCGGTTTTTTCGCGTCGGCTTTTTTGGCCGGCGCTTTTTTGGCTTTCGCTTTTTTGGCGCCGGTTTTGGCCGCCGGTTTTTTGGCGTCTTTCGCCGTTTTTTTGTCTTTTTGCTCGTCGGCCATCGCTATTCCTTACCGCCATGCGAGCGGAAGGTCCGGGTAGGGGCGAACTCGCCGAGCTTGTGCCCGACCATCGACTCCGAGATGAAGACCGGAACGTGTTTTTTCCCGTCGTGGACGGCGATCGTGTGCCCGACCATCTCCGGGAAGATCGTCGAGGTCCGCGACCAGGTTTTCAGCATCTGTTTGTTGCCGGCCTCGTTCAGGGCATTGATCCGCCCCATCAGGCGCTCCTCGACCCACGGGCCCTTTTTCGTCGAACGTCCCATCTCTAACGGCCCTTCTTCTTGCCGCGGCGTCGGCCGCGGACGATGTAGCGGTCGGACTGCTTGCCCTTCTTGCGGGTGCGGTAGCCGAGGGTCGGCTTGCCCCACGGGGTGACCGGGTGGCCACCGGGAGTGTGATGCGCCTCGCCACCGCCGTGCGGGTGGTCGACGGGGTTCATCGCGACGCCGCGCGTCTGCGGGCGCTTGCCCTTGTGGCGGCTGCGGCCGGCCTTGCCGACCGTCAAGTTCTGGTGCTCTGCATTGGAGAGGACCCCAACGGTGGCGCGGCAGTTGGCGCGGACCATCCGCATCTCCGAGGAAGGCAGGCGCAGGGTCACCATCTCCCCCTCCTTCGCGACCAGCTGGATCGAGGTGCCGGCGGAGCGGCCGAGCTTGCCGCCCTGGCCGGGGATCAGCTCGACGTTATGGACGATGGTGCCGGTCGGCATCTGCCCCAGCTCCAGCGAGTGGCCCGGTTTGATGTCAGCCTCAGGCCCGGATTTGACGACGTCGCCGACGCCCAGCTGCGCCGGGGCGAGGATGTAGTCCTTGTGCCCGTCGGCGTAGTACAGGAGGGCGATGTAGCAAGTCCGGTTGGGGTCGTACTCGATCGAGGCCACTTTTGCGGGCACGCCGTCCTTGAGCCGCTTGAAGTCGATCTTGCGGTAGCGCCGCTTGGCGCCGCCACCGCGGTGGCGCGAGGTGACGCGGCCGTTGGAGTTGCGGCCGCCGGACTTTTTCAGGCCTTCGGTCAGCTTCCGCTCCGGCTCGGTCGCGGTCAGCTGCTCGCGCAGCGGGTAGGTCGCGAAGCGGCGGCCGGGGCTGGTCGGTTTGGTTTTGCGGTTCGGCATCTCAGGTCTCCTAGGCGGTCTCGGCGCCCTCGAACAGCTCGATCCGCTCGCCGGGGGCGAGCTGGACGATCGCCTTCTTCCAGGCGCGAGTGCGGCCTTTGGTCAGCCCGCGGCGCTTCGGCTTCGAACGGACTTTGGCGGTCCGCACCCCGGCGACGTTGACGCTGAAGACCTCTTCGACCGCCTGCGCGATCTGGGTCTTGTGGGCGCGGTCGTCGACCCGGAAGGTGTACTTGCCCTCGGCGATCAGGGCGTAGCTCTTCTCCGAGATCACCGGGCGGATCAGGATCGTGCGCGGGTCCATCAGGAGAGCCTCTCCTTCAGGGTGTCGAGCGCGGTTTCGGAGAGGACGACGGCAGCGGCGCCGATCACGTCGGCGACGCCGGCGGCGCCGACCTCGAGCACGTGGGTGCGGGGAAGGTTGCGGAAGCTCTTCATCGCGCCGATCTCCTCGGCGGTGACGAGGAGGAGGATCGGGTTCTTGGCGCCCCATTTGGCCAACGCCTGGGCGGCGGCCTTGGTCGACGGCGTCTCGAAGTCCTTGGCGTCGAGGACGGCGACCGAGCCGCGCTCGGCGTGGACCGAGAGGGCGGAGCGCATCGCCCGGCGGCGGGCTTTGCGGTTGACCTTGACCGTGTACTTGCGCGGCTTCGGGCCGAAGGCGACGCCGCCGCCGAAGCGGTTGGGGACGCCGAGCGTGCCGACGCGGGCGCGGCCGGTGCCCTTCTGGCGCCAGGCCTTGGCGGTGGTGAAGGAGACCTCGCCGCGGGTCAGGGTCGAAGCCGTGCCCCGGCGGCGGGCGTTGAGATCGGCGCGCGCGGCCTCGTGCACCAGCGACTGGTGGAAGGGCTCGGCGAAGAGCTCTTTCGGCAGGTCGGCTTTGGTGCTCTTGCCGAGCACGGTTGCTTTGGCGCTAGCCATCGGTCCTCACCTCGACGATCCCGTTGCGGGAGCCGGGCACGGACCCCTTGATCAACAGCAGGTTGCGCTCGGCGTCGACATCGGCGATTTCCAGGCCCTTCTGGGTGATGCGCTTGTTGCCCATCTGCCCCGGCATCCGCATCCCTTTGAAGACGCGGGCGGGGAAGGCGCTGGCGCCGATCGAGCCCGGGGCACGGACGTTGTGGGAACCGTGGCTGACGGGGCCGCGGCTGAAGTTGTGGCGCTTGATCCCGCCCTGGAAGCCCTTGCCGATCGAGATCCCGGCGACCTTGACCTTCTGGCCCGCCTCGAAGCCCTCGACGGTGACGTCGTCGCCGACCTTCGGGCCCTCCTCGGCGCCGAGATCCTCGTCGCGGAACTCGACCAGGTGGCGCATCGGCGCGGCGCCGGCCTTCTTCAGGTGGCCTTCCTCGGCCTTGCTGAGCTTCCCCTGCTTGACCTCGCCGAAGGCGAGCTGCACGGCCGAGTAGCCGTCACGGTCGCTGTTGCGCACCGCCGTCACCTTGCAGGGGCCGGCCTCGATCACGGTTACGGGGATGACGCTGCCGTCCTCCTGGAAGACCTGCGTCATGCCGAGCTTCTTGCCGAGAATCGCAGCCACCTCAGCACCTAGAGCTTGATCTCGATGTCGACGCCGGCCGGCAGCGAGTCCAGGCGCTGCAGCGAGTCGACCGTTTTCGGCGACGGCTGGAGGATGTCGATCAGCCGCTTGTGGGTCCGGATCTCGAAGTGCTCCTGCGAGTCCTTGTCCTTGAACGGCGAGCGGATGACCGCGTAGACGTTCTTCTCGGTGGGCAGGGGGACGGGCCCCGACACGGTCGCGCCGGTGCGCGTCGCCGTCTCGACGATCTCCTTGGCCGCCGTCTCGATCGCCGAGTGGTCGTAGGCCTTGAGCCGGATCCGGATCTTGTTCTGCGTGAGGGTTGCCATAACGGGTCTTGGACACACTCGGGGGCGGGTCTCAATGCCCGCCCCCGGGAAGCTCCTTGTCGGAGGGTCCTACTCGACGATCTCGGTGACCACCCCCGAGCCAACCGTCCGGCCACCCTCGCGGATGGCGAAGCGGAGCCCCTGATCCATCGCGATCGGCTGGATCATCTCCACGGTCATCTCGACGTTGTCGCCCGGCATCACCATCTCCGTGCCCTCCGGAAGGTGGGCGACGCCGGTCACGTCGGTCGTGCGGAAGTAGAACTGCGGCCTGTAGCCGTCGAAGAACGGCGTGTGGCGGCCGCCCTCCTCCTTCTTCAGGCAGTAGACCTGCGCCTTGAACTTCTTGTGCGGGGTGATCGAGCCGGGCTTGCAGAGAACCTGGCCGCGCTCGATCTCCTCGCGCTTGGTGCCTCGAAGGAGACAGCCGACGTTGTCGCCGGCCTGACCCTCGTCGAGGATCTTGCGGAACATCTCGACGCCGGTCACCACGGTGGTGGAGACCTGCTCGTGGATCCCGACGATCTCCACGTTGTCGCCGGTGTGGATGATCCCCTGCTCGATGCGGCCCGTGGCCACGGTGCCGCGCCCGGTGATCGAGAAGACGTCCTCGACCGGCATCAGGAACGGCTGGTCGAGCGGGCGCTCCGGCTCCGGGATGTAGCTGTCGAGGGCCTCGGCGAGGTCCAGGATCTTCTGCTCCTGGTCGGCGTCGCCCTCGAGCGCCTTCAGCGCCGAGCCCTGGATCACGGGCACGTCGTCGCCCGGGAAGTCGTACTCGCTGAGCAGGTCGCGGACCTCGACCTCGACGAGCTCGAGGAGCTCGTCGTCGTCGACCTGGTCGACCTTGTTGAGGAAGACCACGACGTAGGGCACGTTCACCTGGCGAGCGAGCAGGATGTGCTCCCGCGTCTGGGGCATCGGGCCGTCGGCGGCCGACACCACCAGGATGGCGCCGTCCATCTGGGCGGCCCCCGTGATCATGTTCTTGATGTAGTCCGCGTGCCCGGGACAGTCGACGTGGGCGTAGTGACGGTTCTCCGTCTCATACTCCACGTGCGACGTGGCGATCGTAATCCCGCGCTCCTTCTCCTCCGGAGCGTTGTC
>JBJMKN010000026.1:0-29183 GCA_045805765.1 Solirubrobacterales bacterium | reverse complement strand
TCATCCCGCTGGCGACAAAGGGCACGGTGCGCGGCCTCGAGTCCGCCGAGGTGGCCGACCTCGGCTACGAGCTCGTCCTCGGCAACACCTACCACCTGTTCGTCTCGCCCGGGCCCGAGCGGATTGCGGCGGCCGGCGGCCTGCACGCGTTCATGGGCTGGGAGCGGGCGCTGATCACCGACTCCGGCGGTTTCCAGGTCTTCTCGCTGGCCCACGGCGGCGTCGCCAACGAGGTCAAGGGCAGCGGCCGCTCCGGCGACCACGGCTCCAGGGTCGAGATCGGCGAGGAGGGCGCCCGCTTCCAGTCTCCGCGCGACGGCGCCGAGCTGTTCATCTCGCCCGAGGTCTCGATGAGCGTGCAGGCGGCGCTCGGCTCCGACATCGCCCTCACCTTTGACGAGTGCACCCCCTTCCACGCCGACCGCGACTACACCGCCCGCTCGACCGAGCGCACCCACCGCTGGCTCGACCGCTGCCTCGCCTGGCACGATCGCGAGGGCCCCCAGCGGCAGGCGGTCTTCGGGATCGTCCAGGGCGGGACCCACGAGGACCTGCGGCGGGAATCGGCACAGGCGATCTCCGAGGCCGGAGTGGACGGGATCGCGATCGGCGGCACGCTCGGCCGCGACAAGGAGGAGATGGCTGCGGTGCTGGCGATGACGGCGCCGCTGCTGCCGCTGGAGGCTCCCAAGCACCTGCTCGGGATCGGCGAGGTCGACGACCTGCTCGGCGGCATCGCCCTCGGCCTCGACGTCTTCGACTGCGCTGTCCCCACCCGCCTCTCCCGCCATGGCGTCGCCCTGGCGCCGTCGCCGGAGACCCGCTGGCGCCTCGACATGCGCAAGGGAAGGTGGGTGGGGGACCGCGAGCCGCTAGTCGAGGGCTGCCCCTGCTCGACCTGCCAGCGCCACGACCGCGACTACGTCAGCTACCTCTCCCGGGCCGAGGAGCTGACCGCGGTCCGCCTCATCGTCATCCACAACCTCACCTACATGCGCGAGCTGACCACCGGTGCCAGAGCAGCAATCCAGGCCGGCACCTTCAACAACTACCGCTTCGCCATCCTGTCCGGGGCAACCCCTTGGGACGCTAGGGCGGGCGGGTAGTCCCTTCCCAGGGACTTCAGCACGGCCGCCAGGCCGGTGCCCCTGGGAAGGGACTGGCCGCCCGCCCTATTCCGTGTTGTTGCGGACCAGCTCTTTCACTTCTTCTACGACCTTGTCGATCGTGTCTCCCGCCACACGGCTGACCTTGACGCCGGCCGCCTTGTCGGTGGTGACGATCACGGCCGTGGCGACGGCGGCGGCGACCAGGACCAGCGCCACCGCGGCGAGGACGAAGCGGGCGAAGCGGGAGAAGGCGCCGCGCTTGCGCGGCTGCGCCGCCCGCGGGGGAGGCGCAGCCGGTTGTGGGGCGGGGGAGACCCGCGGCTGCGGCCGCCGCGTCTGCGAGGGCGCCGGCCGGTACTCGGTCTGGGCGGTGTCTCGGCCCATGTGTCGGGTTGCAGCGGTGTCGCCGCCGAGGACCCGCGTCGCCGAGGTCCCCTCTTCCAGCGGCAGCGTCACATCGGTCCCTTCGAGGCCGAGGCGCAGGCCGCCCGCGAGCTCGTCGGCGCTCGCGTAGCGCCGGTTTGGGTCCCCCTCGAGCGCTCGCAGCACCGCGGCCCCCAGCGTCTCCGGCACTTCGCTGTTGTAGGTGTCGGGCGGCAGCGGCTTCTCGTTCTGCTGGCGCACCGCCAGCTCCGCCAGCGAGGAGCCCTCGTAGGGAAGGCGGCCGGTGAGGAACTGGTAGAGGACGACGCCGAGGGCGTAGACGTCGGTCGCCGGCGTCGCCTCCTCGCCGCGCACCTGCTCCGGCGCCAGGTAGGCAGCGGTGCCGACGACGGAGCCGACCTGGGTGATCCGGGTCTGCTCGATCGCCCGCGCGATCCCGAAGTCGGTCAGCTTGACGATCATCTCGCCACCGCCGACCGGGCCGCCGACGACCATCAGGTTCCCCGGCTTGACGTCGCGGTGGATGATCCCGCGCCGGTGGGCGTAGTCGAGCCCGGCGCAGGCCTGGATCCCGATCTCCGCCGCGACCTCCGGCTCGACCGGCCCCTGCCGCTGCAGGATCTGCGCCCCCGAGCGGCCGGCGACGTACTCCATGACGATGTAGTGGCGGCCTTCGTCGACGCCGGTGTCATAGACCTGGACGATGTTGGGGTGGATCAGTTTCGCCACCGCCAGCGCCTCGCGCCGGAAGCGGGCGACGAAGCGCTCGTCGTCGGAGAGATGCTCGGCGAGGATCTTCACCGCCACCGTCCGCTCGAGGATGCGGTCGGTCGCTTTGTAGACGTTCGACATCCCCCCGCTGCCGAGCCTCTCGCTGGTCTCGTAGCGCCCCGAGAGGGTGCCCGCGCCTGCCTCCATCATTCGACTCCCACGCTCGGACCTACACCGCCGGAGGAGGGGGTTTCTTCGGCCGGTTCGGCCGGCGGTTCGGCGCTGCCTTTTTCTTCGCCTTTGCCTTTCGACTGGGGCGGCAGTTCCCCGCCTTCTTCTTCGGTCGTTTCTTCTTCCGGCTCCGGTTCCTTGGCTTCCTTCTCGGGCTTGTCCTTCTTCGGCTTCTTTTCCTCTTCCACTTCCGGTTCAACATCCGTTTCCAGCTCGGGTTCCGCTTCTTCGCTGGTCGTTTCTTCTTCGCAGCGGCCGACGACTTCGCTCAGCTTCGCGGTCCCTTCCTGTAGGGCAGCCTTCAGCTTCAGGTCGACTCCTTCGAGCTCTTCGACCTCGGCCGTGATCGTCGCCACGGCGTCTTCGGCGCCGATGCAGTCTTCTTCGGCGGCCAGCTCCCGGACCTGGTCCAGGTTCGATTCGATCTGATCCGCGGTCGTCCCCGGGAGCAGGTCGGCGTCGCTGCCGCCCCCGCAGGAGACGAGCCCGACGGCGCCGGCGGCGCCGAGCAGGAAGGCGATCAGGAGTGCGCTCAGACGGCCCATGATTCGAGTCTAGACAAAGCCTTGGGATTGATATTTGCCCTGCAATTGGCGCTCATCGGCCGACCTCCAGCCGCTCCGCGAGGACGTTGGGAAGCCCGGCCTCGCGAATCGCCGCCGCGGCCGCCTCGATCTCATAGGGGACGCGGTGGTAGCGGGCGGTCCAGCGCTCGGTGTCGAGCTCCAGCCAGGCCGCCCGCGGGTCGCCGTCGCGAGGCTGGCCGACGCTGCCCGGGTTGAGCAGCCACTCGCCCTCGGCGATCTCCACCTCGGCGCCGTCGCTCGCCTGCGCGCCCTGCGGATAGCCGCCGTTCTTGCCGCTGGCGCGGACGAAGAAGAGGGCGATGTGGGAGTGACCGATCAAGCCCACCCGCTCCTCCTGAGCTTCGAAGCCGGCCTCGGCCTGGTCGGTCGAGAGCACGTACTCCCAGACGGGATCCCGCGGGGAGGCGTGGAAGAGGCCGACGCCGGCCTGCGAAGCGGACGGCTCGAGCGAGCCGAGGAACTCGATCGTCTCGGGGCTGACGTTCTTCCGCGTCCACTCGACCGCGGCCGCCGCGGCCTCCGAGAAGGTCGAGATGTCCAGCGCCCCGAGCAGAGCCAGGTCGTGGTTGCCGACCAGGCAGGTGCTGCAGCGCTCGCGGACGAGGGCGGTGCAGGCGTCGGGATCGGCGCCGTAGCCGACCATGTCGCCGAGGCACCAGGTCTGCTCGACCCCGTGCTCCTCGACCGCCGCGAGGACGGCCTCGAGGGCCTGCCGGTTGGAGTGGATGTCGCTGAGGACGGCTACGCGCAAGGCGGGCAGCGTAACGTGGCCGCGCCCCGGTCCATACGATTGGCCCGTGAGCCCCCCCGATTCAGTCGCCGCCCTCCGAGGCGCGGTCGAAGATGCCGCGCAAGCCCTACGCGACGGCCGGCCGACCGAACCGAGGCCCACCCTGGAGCGGCCGCCGAAGGCAGAGCTCGGCGACTACAGCTCCAACGTCGCGATGCTCCTCGCCGGCTCCCTCGGCGACAACCCGCGGGCGGTGGCCGAGCGCCTGCGCGGCCAGCTGGAAGCCGACGCCGCACTCGCGCCCGACCTGCAGCGGGTCGAGGTCGCGGGGCCCGGGTTCGTCAACTTCTTCCTCGCCGACTCCTGGTACCTGCGAGCGCTGGCGCGGCTGCTGGAGCCCGGCGGGGCACTGGGGGCGAGCGCGGCGGAGGCGCCGGAGAAGGCCCTGGTCGAGTTCGTCTCCGCCAACCCGACCGGGCCGATCCACGTCGGCACCGGCCGCCACGCCGCCTACGGCGACTCCCTGGTGCGACTGCTCGAGGCGGCGGGTCACGAGGTCGAGCGCGAGTACTACGTCAACGACGCCGGCAGCCAGATCGGCCGCTTCGCCGACTCGATCGCCGCCCGCATGCGCGGCGAGGAGCCGCCGGAGGACGGGTACGCCGGCGCCTACGTGGGGGCGATCGCCGAGCGGCTGCAGGCCGAGGGCGTCGACCCCGGCGACCGCGAGACGCTGGAAGCGCGCGGGATCGAGGAGGTGCTGAAGGAAGCCCGGGGGACGCTCGAGCGCTTCGGCGTCCGCTTCGACACCTGGTTCTCCGAGCGCAGCCTCTACGCCAAGGGCGAGGTCGAGACCGCCCTGGCCGAGCTCGAGAAGCGCGGCCACACCTACCGCCACGAGGACGCTCTCTGGCTGCGGACGACCGAGTTCGGCGACGACAAGGACCGGGTCCTGATCCGCTCCAACGGCGAGGCCACCTACCTGACCCCCGACATCGCCTACCACTGGGACAAGCTGCAGCGGGGCTTCGACCGCCTGATCGACGTCCTCGGCGCCGACCATCACGGCTACGTGGCCCGGATGCGGGCGGCGATCGAGGCGCTGGGCGCCGACCCCGCTCGGTTCGAGGCGCTGATGATGAGCCTCGTCCACGTCGTCGACAGCGGCGAGCGGGTGCAGATGTCGAAGCGGACCGGGGACTTCGTCACCCTCGACGAGCTGATCGACGACATCGGCGTCGACGCGACCCGCTGGTTCATGCTCTGGCGCAGCCACGAGACCACCGTCGACCTCGACCTCGAGCTGGCCCGCAGGCAGTCGAGCGAGAACCCCGTCTACTACGTCCAGTACGCGCACGCCCGCATCGCCAGCATCCTGCGCAAAGCGGGGGAGGGCGCCGGGCCGGCGGCCCCAAGCGCGAGGTCGCCGCTCGAGGAGAGCGAGAAGGTGCTGGTCAAGCGGCTGCTCGAGTTCCCCGAAGAGGTGCGGGCGGCGGCGAAGCGGCGCGCCCCGCACCGGATCTGCGCCTACTCGACCGCGGTCGCGGCCGACTTCCACGCCTTCTACCGCGACTGCCAGGTCGTCGGCGCCGGGGGCGAGGGAGTCGAAGCTTCGCGGCTGGCGCTCTGCCTGGCGACCAAGCAGACGATCGCCGCCGCGCTCGGGTTGCTGGGGATCTCGGCGCCCGAGCGGATGTGATGCTGCGGCGCCGCAGCCGCATCCCCGTCCTCGCCGAGATCTCGGGGCCGGCGGCCGGCCGCGGTTGGGCGCTGCGGCGGCAGGATTTCGCCGGCCTCACGCAGCTCCTGCCGCGGTTGGACGGACACGGGGTAGCCGCGGTCGTTGGAGAGGGGGAGGCGACCCCGGTCGCCGCCGTCGCCATCGCCGCGGCGGCCTCTGCCTCGGGCCGGCGGACGATCCTCGTCGACTGCGACCTCGCCCATCCCCACCTCGCCGCGCAGATCGGCCTGGCGACGACCCCCGGCCTGCACGAGTACCTGCGCTGGGAGGCCGAGCCGCAGGAGATCCTCCAGCCCGTCGTCCTGGCCGGCCCGGCGACCGGGGCCTCGGCCGACCCGCTCGTCTGCGTCTGCGGCGGACGCCCGGCGACCAAGGCGGAGACCCTGCTCGGCCTTCAGAGCTTCGCCCACATGATCGAGAAGCTCCGCGCTGCCTATCAGCTCACCCTCCTGCTGGCACCGCCGGTCCAGTTAGAACCTGCCTCCGCGCTTGCGGTTGCCTCGGTCGCCGATGCGGTCCTGGCGGCGCTGCCCGCAGACGAGGCTCACGGTCGTTCCGGCCGCCCCCTCCGCAATGCAATCGGCCGCTTAGGGCCTCCCGCTCTGGGCGCTGTCGCGCTGGCGTCGCCGAGCTGGGTTCAGAGGTCGTAGCGGGCGAGATCGGCATCGAGCCGATCGGCGTCCTCGCCGCTCGGCCCCGCGGCTGGACGCGGCCCGGCGCCGCCCGATCCGCCGCGCCGCCAGCGCAGGACTCCGATCGCTAGCGCCACCGCAGCGATCAGGAAGGCGACGATCGGGACCACGTAGGCGGAGAGGCTGAAGCCGGAGTCGGGCGGCAGCGCCAGGACCTCGTCGCCGTACTCGGCCACGAGGACGTCCTTGATTTCCTCTTCGCTGCGGCCTTCGTCGATCAACCTGTTGATGAAGGCTCGCTCGCGCTGGGCCTGGGGCGATTCGGCGAGCTGGAGAAGGGTGCCGCAGACGGGGCACATCACCTGCTTTTCGATTTCGGTCAGCGAGGCGCCTCCCTCGGCGGCGGCCGTCGGAGCAAGCACAGCGAGGGCAACGCCAATAAGGACGAGCAGCCGGCTCAAGATTCCCCTCCGGGTAGCAGGGGGGCGACTTCCTTCCGCAAATACTCCTCGTCGACGGGGCCTGGAGCCACAAGCCGCACCTTGCCGGCGGGATCGACGAGGAAGTTCTCCGGCACCCCGGTGGTCCCGTATTCGTCGGCGATGTCGCCGTTGCCGTCGCGCAGCTGCGGATAGGAGAGGCCGTAGCGCTCGACGAAGGCCCGGGCGTCGTCGCTCAGGTCCTGGGTGTCGATGCCTACGACCGTGAACTGCGAGTCCCCGTGGCGCTGCTGGAATTCCAGCAGCGCCGGAGCCTCGGCGCGGCAGGGCAGGCACCACGAAGCCCAGAAGTTGACCAGCACCCATTCGCCTTTGTAGTCGGTCAGCGATTCAGCCCCGCCTCCCTCGAGCTGGGGGAGGGGCGCCGTCGGCACCGCGTCACCCGCCTCCAGACGCGAGCCTCCCTTGCTGACCAGCCCGAAGACGAGCAGGCCGACGACGGCCAGCACGGCAAGGACTGCGATGAGGGAGCGAGCGCTCACGAAGAAGCGGACGACGGGGGTCGAACCCGCGACCTCAAGCTTGGGAAGCTTGCGCTCTACCAACTGAGCTACGTCCGCGCCGGGTGGATTCTACGCTGGTAGAGCAGATAGAGCCGCTTGATTTAGAGCGGCAGACGTGTTCCTCTGGAGCTGCACCCAATCGAGAGGAGCGAGGTTATGTATGCACGGGTTGTGCGTTGGGAGGGGGCCGACGCCGAAGCGATGAAAGACAGCGTGGAGAGAATCCGCGCGGATGCGGAGTCGGGGCCACCAGAGGGACTGCCGGCGAAGAAGCTCTGGATTTTCCACGACCTCGAGGGCGGTCGGGCGATGGCGATCACCCTCTTCGAGACCGAGGAGGATTACCGGCAGGGAGACGAGACGCTGAACTCGATGAGCCCCCCTGGAGAAGGCATGGGCCACCGCGTCGGCGTTGACAAATACGAGCTCGCGGTCGAGCTGGAGCCGTAGCGGCTGCTTGCCTGGGCGTGGTCTAGGCCATCGCCCAGGCGCGCTTCTCCTCCGTTGCCTCACTCCACTGCGCGCTCCCGTTGGCCGCTGCGGCCTCCGGCAGGCGGTAGAAGTGCTCGGTCGCGCCGCGGACCTGCCGCTCTCGGACCAATTCGATCAGGCCGGCTTTCGCCAGCTCGGTGACGTGGTAGTTGGTGTTGCTGAGGGGGATCTGCAGCTCGCGGCTGAGATCGCTGGGTGAGAGAACCCTGCCGCCGTCGATGCCGAGGATTTCGAGGATCGAGACCCGCAGCGGATGGGCCGTCGCCCTGGCCAGCCGCTCCCAGTTGACGGGAAGCGCAGAACGACCGTTGCCGTTGTGCCCATTTTCCGGCTGCCTTGCAGGGGAATGGCCGTTTTCAGAGTGGATTGGGGGGGAACTTCCATTTTGGGTTGGCATAAAGCGATATTACCCAAAAATATTGACTCAAGTCATTAATTTCGGGTAGTCTTTTCGTCGAGGATGCTTCTTGGGAGGAGAAATCCAATGAATTTCCGGACCGTGCACGCGGCTCTTGTGCTCTGCCTTTGCCTCTTCTTCGTGTCCGCGAGCGCAGCGCTCGCGGACACCGACGACATCATCGCCCCGAGCGACGTAACGCATCCGGAAGTGAACTCGGGCTGGCAAGCGGGGACCTGCGAGGCGGAACCGTGCTCGATCGCCACGCCCGATCTCTTCTTCGAAACGGCCGGTGCTCATCCCAACTTTGGCTTCACGCAGTTCATCATCAAGCACGGCCCGCCGCCGACCGAAGCCCCGGTAGGAGAACTGAAGACGGTCCGGGTCGACTTGCCGGTCGGGCTCAGCGTCAATCCGGGGGCGACGCCGCGCTGCACCCGTTCACAGTTCGAATCCGATGCCTGTCCGCTGGCTTCGAAAGTCGGCGAAAGCCTCGTCACGGCGGCGGGGCCCTTGGGCCCGATCGCTCCGGTTCCCGGCGTCACCCAGGTCCCCGTCTACAACGTGCAGCCAGAGCAGGGCGAGGCGGCGCGCTTCGGGCTCAAGCTCGCCGGCAACGAAGTGTTCCTCGAAGGCGACGTCGCCTGGGAGTCCGACTATCACGAGGGGTTCACCATCCACGTCCCCGCTGCGCTCCCGGACGCCCTGGGCGGAGTCCTCGGCCTGCTGCCCGGCCAGAAAGGCGTGATCCTGAAAAACCGGCTCGTCTTCAACGGCCGCTCCGGTGACGGCACCTTCCTGACTACCCCGACGACCTGCTTCGGCCCCGCATACAAGGACGACTGGAAAGAGGGCGAAGCGCCCGGCGGGCCCTCCGGCTCGATCTACTCGACCTTCCTCCGCGCCGACTCCGTCGCCGAACCCGACCCGAACTTCCCGAGCGGCTCCTCTTACTTTGAGTCGCCGATCCCGCCGGTCAGCGAAACCGACGGGCCGGGGACCTCGCCGAAAGACTGCGACACGATCCCCTACGAGCCGGAGATCGAAGTCGACCCCGGCACCGCCGAGGTGAACTCGCCCGCGGCCGCCAAGGTCAACGTCGACGTCCCGCACCTGAAGGAAGCCGACGGACAGGACAGCTCCCACACCCGGGCGACGACGGTGACCCTGCCGCAGGGGATGGGCCTCAACCCCTCCGCCGCCAACGGGCTGAAGGCGTGCAGCGATGCAGAGTTCGGCAAGGAGACCCGGAACCCGGTCGCCTGCCCGGCGGAGTCGATCGTCGGCCGGGTGAGGATCGAGTCGCCGCCGCTGATCGACCAGCTGAGCCCCCAGCCCGAAGAAGCCCTCGAAGGCAACGTCTATGCCGGCAAGCAGCTGAGCCGCGACCCCGCCTCCGGCGACGAGTACCGGATCTTCATCAACGCCAAGTCCGATCGCTACGGGATCGACGTGCGCCTGGTCGGCAACGTCCGGGCCGATCCCGTCACCGGTCAGCTCAGCACGACGATCTCCGAAACCCCGCAGGTGCCGTTCACCTCGTTCGACCTCTCCTTCAACGGCGGCGCCCGCGCCGTGCTCAGCAGCCCGCTCACCTGTGGGCCGAGCAGAACCGACGCGGTGATGACGCCGTGGTCGGGCAATCCACCGGCGACCCCGTCCAGCAGCTTCACGCTGACCAGCGCGCCCGGCGGCGGCAAATGCGCGCAGACGATGGCCGAGCGGCCCTTCGGCCCGGAGTTCGGGGCCGGCCCGGAGAGCTCAAAGGCCGGCGCCTTCAGCCCCGTCTCGATCCGGATCAACCGCGGCGACGGCCAGCAGGAGCTGAAAGGCGCCGACGTCGTCCTGCCGCCGGGAATGACCGGCAAGCTGCGCGGGATCCCGTACTGCCCCGAGGCCGCGCTCGCCGCCGCCGCCAGCCGATCCGGCACCGAGGAGAACGGAAGCTCGAGCTGCCCGGCCGAGAGCCGGGTCGGCGCCGCATCGGTCGCCGTCGGCACCGGCCCCGCGCCGTACAAGATCGACGGCAAGGTCTTCCTCTCAGGCCCCTACCACGGGGCTCCTCTCTCCCTGGCAGTGGTCACCCCCGCCACGGCCGGCCCGTATGACCTCGGGACGGTCGTGGTGAGGGTGGCCCTGTTCGTCGACCCGGAAACGGCCCAAATCCACGCCGTCTCCGACCCGATCCCGCACGTCTTCGGCGGCACCCTGCTCAGCGTCCGCTCCGTCGACCTGAAGATGGACCGGCCGAACTTCACCCTCAACCCGACCAGCTGCGACCCGTTCGCCACCAGCGGCACCCTGGCGGGCGGCGGCGCCGACCCGGCCAACCCCGCCGCCTTCAGCGCCGCCCCGGTCAGCGCCGCCTTCCAGGCGACCGGCTGCGACGCCCTGGGCTTCAAGCCGAAGCTGTTCACGAAGCTGATCGGCAAGCGCAAGGCGATGCGGCGCAACGGGCACCCGGCCTTCCGCGCGACCCTCGTCGCCCGGCAGGGGGACGCCAACATCAAGCGAGCGGCGCTGACGCTGCCGCACTCGCAGTTCCTCGACCAGAACCACATCGGGACGATCTGCACGCGCGTCCAGCTCGCCGCCTCCGACTGCCCAGCCCGCTCCATATATGGATATGCGCGGGCGGAGACTCCGCTGCTCGACGACGAAGTCTCCGGCCCCGTCTACCTGATCGCCTCCGACCACGAACTCCCCGACCTCCTCGCCGACCTCCACGGGCAGGTGAGCGTGCGGCTGCGCGGCGTCATCAGCTCCGCCAAGGAGCGGATGAAGACGGTCTTCTACCCGGTGCCGGATGTGCCGGTGAGCAAGTTCACGATCAACATGAAGGGTGGCAAGAAGGGCCTGCTGGTCAACTCCCGCAACCTCTGCAAAGGCAAGAACCGCTCCTTCCTCAGCTTCAAGGCGCAGAACGGCAAGGCCCTCAAGGTGAAGAAGCTGCCGCTTCAGACGCCGGCCTGCCGCAAGGCGAAGAAGAAGCGCGGGCGGTAGCGATTAACAGGCTGTCCACCTGGGTACGGATCTCGCTAGTGAGGAGACCCGCTGCGCAACTGCTGATGTTTGCCGTCTTTCTGGGGTTGGCCGTGCCCGCTCTTGCCGCGGCCGACACCGGCGACATCATCGCCCCGCAGCACAACCCGCCGACTGCCGCCGACGGCTGGCAGGCAGGGACCTGCAAAACCGACGTGCCGGAATGCACGCCGGAGACGGAGTCCCAGTTCTACACGCAGGCGGCCGGTCACCCCAACGTCGGCCTGACCCAGTTCATCGTCAAGAACGAGCCGTTCCTCGGGCTCCCCGGCACCCAGCAGCCCGTCGGGATCCTCAAGACCCTGCGGGTCGAGCTCCCGGTGGGCCTCAGCGTCAACCCGCAGGCGACGCCGCGGTGCGAGCTGGCGAGCTTCCAGGCCGAACAGTGCGCCGTCAGCGCCCCCGGATCCCTGGTCGGAACCAGCGCGGTGACCGCGGCCGAACTCGGCCTCCCGGTCGGCCCGCTCGACGGCCTGACGAAAGTGCCCGTCTACAACCTGGTCCCGAAAGAGGGGCAGCCGGCCCGCTTCGGCTTCCGCATCCTCAGCAACGAAGTCTTCCTCGAAGCCGACGTCGACTGGTCGGGCGACTACCACGAGGGGTTCACGATCGCGGTTCCGGAATCGCCGATCGGCAAGATCCTCAAGAACCGGCTGGTCTTCAACGGCCGCGCCGGCAACGGCACCTTCCTCACTCTGCCCAGCACCTGCTTCGATCCTGCGCAGCCCGGCTTCGAGCACGTCTACTCGACCTTGCTGCGGGCAGATTCGAAAGAGAAACCGAACCCGAGCTTCCCGAACGGCTCTTCGTTCTTCGAGTCGCCGTTGCCCCCGGGGGTCAAGCCGACCGGCTGCGACAAAGTCCCCTTCGAGCCGACCACTGCGGTTGATCCTGCCACCGATGCGGTTGACTCGCCCAGCGGGCCCACCGTCGAGGTGAAGGTGCCGTTCGAGGAATCGGGCACGGCGATCGCCAACTCGAACGTCAAGGACGCCGTCGTCACCCTGCCGCGCGGGATGGGCCTCAACCCGGCCGCCGCGCCCGGCCTGGCGATGTGCACGAACGATCAGTTCGGCAAGGGCACCCGCAACCCGGTCACCTGCCCGGAGAAGTCGAAGATCGGGACCGCGGCGATCGAAACGCCGCCGCTGCCGGCTGGGGCTCTCACCGGGACCGTCTACCTCGGTCAGCAGCTCAACCGCGATCCCGCCCCGGGCGACCTCTACCGGATCTTCCTCAACGCAGCGTCGAGCCGCTACGGGGTGGATGTGCGGCTGATCGGAAACGTCAAGGCCGATCCGCAGACCGGCCAGCTGACGACGGTCTTCAAGGACAACCCGCAGGTCCCGTTCACCTCGGTGAAGGTCGACTTCGACGACGGCAAGGGGTTGCTGACGAGCCCGCCGACCTGCGGGCCGAACGCGGCGACCCACGCGATGACCGCCTGGTCGGGCACGCCGGACAAAGGGCCGCAGGAAGGGGGCTTCACCCTCAGCAAAGCCCCCGGCGGCGGTGCCTGCGCGAAGTCCCTCGGCGAGCGGCCGTTCGCTCCGGGCTTCCGCGCCGCCCCGAAGACGGACGCGGTTAAAACCTTCACCTCGTTTGCCGTCCAGATCAACCGCCCGCAGGGACAGCAGGAGCTGAAGGGGGTCGACCTTGTCCTGCCTGAAGGGGCCACCGCGAAGCTGAAGGGCGTCCCCTACTGCCCGCCCGATGCAATCGAGAAGACCGAAAGCCGCTCCGGCGCCGCGGAGAAGAAAAACGCCGTCTGCCCGAAAGAGAGCCGCGTCGGCGCGGCCATCGTCCAGGCGGGGACCGGCAAAGACCCGCTCAAGGTCGAGGGCGACGCTTACCTCGCCGGCCGCTACAAGGGCGCCCCGCTCTCGATCGTTGTCGTCACCCCGGCCATCGCCGGGCCGTTCGACCTCGGCAACGTCGTCGTCCGGGTGCCGCTCTTCCTCGATCCAGAGACGGCGCAGATCCACCCGAGGACGAATGACATCCCCGACGTGTTCGGCGGCGCCAAGCTCGACATCCGCTCGGTCTTCGTCAACGTCAACCGCGAGGACTTCACCCTCAACGGCACCAACTGCCGCAAAGCGGCGACCGAGGGCGTCGTCAAGGGGGGAGGGGCGAACCCGCTGGACCCCGGCGCCTACTCGTCCTTCAAAGTCTCCGAGCCGGCCCGGGGGACCGGCTGCCGCAAGCTGAAGTTCAAGCCGAAGCTGAACATCCGCCTCTTCGGCAAGACGCAGCGGGCCAAGCACCCGAAACTGCGCGCGGTGCTCAAGGCCCGTGGCGGCGACGCCAACATCCGCAAGGCCTCGGTGGCGCTGCCGCACGCGCTCTTCCTCGACCAGGCGAGCCTGGCCACCGTTTGCACCCGGGTCCAGTTCGCGGAAGAGAAATGCCCGAAGCGCTCCGTTTACGGCAGGGCGCGCGCCTTCACGCCGCTGCTCGGCAAACCGCTCGAAGGCCCGGTGTACCTGCGCTCCTCCAACAACACGCTGCCGGACATGGTCGCCCACCTCGAGGGCCAGGTCGACATCGACCTCGTTGGCCGCATCGACAGCTTCAAAGGCGGCATCCGCACCACCTTCGGCCGGGTCCCGGACGTGCCGGTGACCAAGTTCGTGATGACCCTGCCGGGCGGCAAGAAAGGCCTGCTGGTCAACTCCACCAACCTCTGCGCCAAGCCGGTCCGGGCGATCATCCGGATCAAAGCCCAGAACGGCAAGAAGGCGAACAAGAAGCCGAAGCTGCGGACGCCGTGCAAAGGGAGCAAGAAGAAGCGGCGTTAATCCGTATCCGGTTCGGGTACGTAAGCAGTAGCAGTAGCCGGGCTGGAGGAGAGAGGTGACACCGTTTCGTGTCACGTCGCTAATCGATGTCACGGTTACCGGGGTAGTAACACCGGCAGGTACTTGAAACACCCGCGATGCCCTGTAATGTCTTTCGCGGGAGGTGCCTGATTCTGGGCGCCACAGGGGGCGTCCTCGTTAAGGGAAAACGAGGAGGAGAATTGATGGCAAAGCGCTCAGTCGCGTTGCTTTTGGTGTGTATCGGAGCCCTGTTCGCGCTGCCTGCATTCGCGGGTGCGGACACGGGGGATGTCATCGAACCGCAGCACGAACCGCCTACGGCTCAAGATGGCTGGCAGTCGGGGCCCTGCTACGAAAACCAGGTGGGGGAAGTGCCGGAAACCTCTCCCCCCAGCAAACCGACCGATCCCACCAAACCGTTCTGCTCGCCGGAAACGCCGGAGCTCTTCTACACGCAAGCCGGAGGACATCCTCCGATCGCGTTTGACCAGTACATCATTAGGCACGAAACCATTCCCTTCATACCCGGGATAAACCTCGAACCGCTGATCGAAGACGACGACTCCAACGGCCTCCCGTTCGAAGACCGGGTGCTGAAAACGGAGCGAGTCGATCTTCCCCCGGGATTCACCGAGGACCCGCAGAGCAGTCCCAAGTGTTCGCAGGCTGATTTCAGAAATGAAGTCGCACCGAAAACCTTCGTTCCTAAATGTGACTCCAGCACGATCGTCGGGCGCAACGAAACCTGGCTGGTCGTAAACACCGCCGGAGTGGTGCCGGCGCCGTCGCCTCCGTTCCCGCCGGGAAGCACCCTCCCGAAAGGGTTCGTCATCACGCCGGATCCCGCCAAAGGAACGCGGGTCCCCCTCTACAACCTCGAGCCGAACGAAGGCGAACCGGCTCGCCTTGGTTTCGTGATCGCGGGAACGAGGGTCATCGAACTCGAAGGTGGCGTTGCCTGGGAGAACGACTTCCATGAGTACTTCACGATCAAACTCCCTGAACCCTCGATTCCGTTCTCGAGCTTGAAAAGCCGTCTGGTCGCCTTCGGCCAGTCAGGGGACGGCACCCACATCACCTTGCCAACGACCTGCTTCGGCCAGAACGAATGGCCGCACCTCTATTCGACCTGGTTCCGGGGCGAGTCGTGGGGCGAACCGAACCCGACCTTCCCGGAAGGCTCCACGGCGGCCGAGACGAAACTGCCCAGCCCGACGGGCTGCGACAAAGTGCCGTTCGATCCGGGTGTGCAAGTCAATCCCGGCACCGATGCCGTTGATTCGCCCTCTGCGGCGACTGTGACTACGACCCTTCCGCACGATCCCGCCAAAGAAGGCGGGGAAGTCCGCAACGGAGGGACGGAAGGCATCTCCCAGTCGCACGTGCGCAAGGCTGAAATCACCCTGCCGCGGACGATGGGCCTGAACCCCGCCGGGGCGCGAGGCCTCCAGCTCTGCAGCGACGAGCAGTTCAACAAGGGCGAGCGGGTCTACACCAATGAGTGCCCGGAGGCGTCGAAGATCGGCACCGTCGAGGTCGACTCGCCGCCGCTGGCAGAGCCGCTGGTCGGCAACGTCTACGTGGGCGAACAGAAGGGGACCGACCCCGAGTCGGGCAACCTGTACCGGATCCTGCTCGAAGCCAAGAGCGAGAAAGAGGGCATCGCCGCTCGGCTCGTCGGCCGTGTCAAAGTCGATCGGGCGACCACGGGTCAGCTGACCGCGGAAATCTACGACGACCTGTCCGGTCAGTTCACCGACCAGCCGGCCGGTCTGCCGCAGGTTCCGTTCGAGTCGATCCGCGTCCATTTCGACGCCTCGAAAGAAGTCCTGACCAGCCCCTCGATCTGCTCCACCGAAAGCACGAGCAGCTTCGAACCATGGGCGCGGCCGGGAACTACGGTCAACCCGAAATCGACCGTGACGGTGACGACCGACCCGAGCGGCGGTAACTGCCCGGCGACGATGGCGGAGCGGAAGTTCGCCCCGACCTACAAAGCCAACAGCAACAGCACCAAAGCCGGCGCCTTCTCGCCGTTCCACGTCCGCATCGGACGCGCCGACGGCGAACAGGAGCTGAAAAAGATCGACGTCACCCTGCCGAAGGGGCTGACCGGCAAGCTCGCCGGCGTCTCCTACTGCCCGGAGACGGCCATCGACGCCCCTCCGGGGCGCAGCGGCGCTGAGGAGAAAGCAAACCCGAGCTGTCCGAGCTCGAGCCGCCTCGGCACCGTGACCACGAAAGCTGGCAGCGGGCCGAACCCGCTGGAGCTGGTCGGCGACGCCTATCTCGCCGGTCCCTACAAGGGGGCGCCGATCTCGATGGTGACGATCACCCCGGCGATCGCCGGCCCGTATGACCTCGGCAACGTTGTCGTCCGGGTGGCGCTCGAGGTGGACCCGGAGACCGCGCAGGTCCGCGCTGTCTCCAACGTCCTGCCCGACATCTATGGCGGGGCGAAGCTGGACCTGCGGACGATCGATCTCGACGTCGACCGCCAGGGGTTCATGCTCAACCCGACCAACTGCGCCGCCCAGGCGACGCAGGGGACGATCAACGGTGGTGGCGCTGACCCGGCCGACCCGGCCGCGTTCAGCTCCTACGGCGTCAGCGACCCGTTCCAGGCGACCGGATGCAACAAGCTCGGCTTCAAGCCGAACCTGAAGGTCCAGCTGTATGGCGGGACGAGCCGCAACAAGTACCCGCGCCTGAAGGCGACGCTGACGGCCCGCAAGGGTGACGCCAACATCGCCCGCACGGCCGTGACGATGCCGCGGTCCCTGTTCCTCGAACAGGGCCACATCGGCACCGTCTGCACGCGGCCGCAGCTGGCCGCTCACGAGTGCCCGAAGGCCTCGGTCTACGGGTCGGCATGGGCGAAATCGCCGTTGCTCGACAAGAAGTTGCAGGGCAAGGTCTACCTCGTGTCCTCCAACAACGAATTGCCGGACCTGCTGGTCGATCTACGCGGCCAGGTGGAGATCTACCTGCGCGGCGTGATCGGCAGCGGCAGCACCGGGGGCCTGAAGACGGTCTTCCGGGCGGCGCCGGACGTGCCGGTGAGCAAGTTCGTCCTCAACATGAAGGGCGGCAAGAAGAGCCTCCTCGTCAACTCACAGAACACCTGCGCCAAGCCGCAGCGTGCGATCGTGAACATGAAGGGGCAGAACGGCAAGAAGAAGAACGCCAAGAAGTTCAAGCTGAACGTCGTCTCCTGCGGCAAGAAGAAGGGCAAGAAGTAGGAGAAGGATTCAGCGCGCGTCAGCACCGGCGCGGATGGCCGAATAGCCTCCGCGCCGGTGCGCCCGACGCTCTCAGTCCTGATCGTCGCCTACGACAGCCGCGACGATCTCACCAAGACGCTTCCCGTCCTGCTCCCTGAGCTGGGCGAGGGCGACGAGCTGATCGTCGTCGACAACAAGCCGGGCGACGGCAGCGCCGAGGTCGTGCGGGAGCTGGCGCCGAAGGCGCGAATCGTCGGGACGGGCCGCAACACCGGCTTCGCCGGCGGTTGCAACGCCGGCGCGGAGCTGGCGGGCGGCGACCTGTTGGTGATCCTCAACCCCGACGCGGCGCCTCAGCCCGGCTTCGGCGAGGCGATCCGCCGGCCCTGGCACGACGGCAGGGGGTGGGGGGCATGGCAGGCGCTGGTCGCGGACGGCGAGGGACGCCGCATCAACTCGGCCGGCAACCCGATCCACTTCACCGGCATCGTCTGGGCCGGGGGCCACGGGCGAGCGCTGGACGAGGCGCCGCACCCCGGGGAGGTCGCCGCCGCCTCGGGGGCCTGCCTGGCGATTCCGCTCGAGCGCTGGCGGGCCGTCGGCGGCTTCCCGCCCGAGTTCTTCATGTACCACGAGGACGTCGACATCTCGGTCAGGTTGCGCGCCGAAGGGCATGCGGTCGGGATCGAGCCGAGCGCGGTCGTCGCCCATGACTACGAGTTCGGCGCCAACGAGCAGAAGTGGTTCTGGCTCGAGCGCAACCGCCTCGCCTTCGTCGTCCGCACCTATCCCGGGCCGCTATTGGCGCTGTTGGCGCCGGCGCTGCTCGCGACCGAGCTCGCGCTCCTGCTCGTCTCCGCTCAGGGCGGCTGGGGACGGGAGAAGTTGCGGGCGAACTTCGCGTTCGTCCGCTGGCTGCCGCGCCTCCTGCGCGAGCGGCGGGAGATCCAGCGGCGGCAAACGATCAGCGCCGGCGAGTTCGCAGCGATGCTGACCCCCGACCTCGACTCCGACCTGATCTCTCCATTGGCCCGCTCCTGGCCGGCCCGCCTCGCACTTCGGTCCTACTGGCGCCTAGTCAGGATGCCGCTGCCACCCCGACATTGACCTCGCTATTGCGAGGAAAAGTGCGGAGAGCGTTAGGTCGACTGGGTGATCGGGCGGATCAGGATCTCGTTGACGTCGACGCCCTCGGGTTGCTCGAGCGCGAACATCACCGCGCGGGCGATGTCGTCGTCGCCGAGGGCGCTGTCGCCGGGGCGGTTCTCGAAGAAGGGGGTGTCGACCATCCCCGGCTCGATCAGGGTGACCTTGATCCCGTGGTTGTCGTGCATCTGCCGCAGCTCCTGCCGCAGCGCCTCGCCGATCGCCGTCGCCGCCCACTTCGTCGCCGAGTAGAGCGAGCCGGGGAGGACCCGCCTGCCGGCGATCGAGCTGGTGACGAGGAAGTGGCCGTCGCCGCGCTCGAGCAGGTGCGGGAGGGTGGCGCGGATCGTCAGGGCGACGCCGTAGACGTTGGTGAGGACCATCGAGCGCCAGTGCTCGGGCGACTCCTCGAGGAAGCCGCGGGAAGCGCCGAAGCCGGCGTTGGCGAAGACAGCGTCGATGCGGCCGAAGCGCTCGATCGCGGCCGCGGCCATCGCCTCGACCTCGTCCCACTCGGTGACGTCGCAGCGGACCGCGATCGCCCGCTCTTCGCCGCCGAGCTCGCTCGCCAGCTCCTGCAGCTCCTGTTCGCGTCGCGCCGCCAGGACCAGCCGGTACTTGCCGGCCGCGGCGCGCGCGGTGGCGGCGCCGATGCCGCTGCTGGCGCCGGTAATCAGGAGGACGGGATCGTCGGCCACGGGCCCAATTCTCGCAGTTGCGATAATCCGGGAGCCTGTGGACCCTCAGCGAAAGCGGAAGATCCGGCTCGTCGTCGCGCTCAGCACCGCCGTGCTGCTCGCGGTGGCGCTGATCTACACCTCCTTCTCGGCATCGACCGAGGCGAAGGAGCCCTCCGAGCTGCTCGCCGCCGCCCCCGGGACCAGCTACGAGATGACCGGCAAGGTCGTCAAAGGCTCGATCAAGCGCGAGGGCAACGGCATCGCCTTCCGCGTCGTCGACCGCGACGGCAGCGGCCAGGCCCTGCCGGTGACCTACACCGGCGCCGTCCCCGACCCCTTCCGCGGCGGCCGCGAGATCGTCCTCACCGGCGCGATCGAGAATGGCGTCTTCGTCGGCGAGCCGGAAACCCTGATCACGAAGTGCCCGTCGAAGTTCACGACCAAGTCTGATGGCTAGCCTCGGCAGCGCCCTGCTGGGCCTTGCCTTCCTCGCGGCCCTGGCGGCCGCTGCCCTGGCGCTTGCCGGCCGCAAGGGCGACGAGCGCCTGCTGACCCTCTCGCGTCGCACCGTCTATGGCTTCTGCGGCTTGATCACGGCCTGCGTCGTGATCATCGAGCTCGCCTTCGCCGGGGACGACTTCTCCTTCCAGATCGTCCAGGAACACTCCTCGATCGAGACGCCGGCCGGCTACAAGCTGGCGGCGATGTGGTCGAGCCAGGAGGGCTCCCTGCTGCTCTGGGCCTTCGTCCTCTCGCTCGCCTCCAGCGCCGCCCTCTGGGCAACCCGCCGGCGGTTGCGTGACCTCGTCCCCTGGGCGACCGCTGTGATGATGGGCATCGCCGCCTTCTTCACCGGCCTGATGCTGTTCGCGCCCGACGTCGACCCCTTCGCGACGCTGAGCCCGGCGCCGGTCAACGGGGTTGGCCTCAACCCGCTGCTGCAGCACCCGAGCATGATGATCCACCCGCCGATGCTCTACTCGGGCTACGTCGCCTTCACGGTGCCGTTCGCCTTCGCGATCGGCGCCCTCGTCACCCGCCGCCTCGACGCCGAGTGGATCCGCGCCACCCGCCGCTTCGCCCTGATCGCCTGGGCCTTCCTCGGGCTCGGCCTTCTGCTCGGCGCCCGCTGGTCCTACACCGAGCTCGGCTGGGGCGGCTACTGGGCCTGGGACCCGGTCGAGAACGCGGCGCTGATGCCGTGGCTGCTCGGCACCGCCTTCCTGCACTCGATCATGGTCCAGGAGAAGCGCGGGATGCTGAAAGTCTGGAACGCGACCCTGATCGTCGGCACCTTCTCGATGGCGCTGCTCGGCACCTTCCTCGTCCGCTCCGGCGTCCTGCAGTCGATCCACGCCTTCGGCGACAACACCGTCGGCCCCTACATCCTCGGCCTGATCGGGGTGGTGCTGGCCGGCTCGACGGCGCTGATCGTCAGCCGCCTCGACGACCTCCGCTCGCCGAAGCGGATCGACTCGCTGGCCTCGCGCGAGTCGGTCTTCCTCGTCAACAACCTGCTCCTGGTCGGGATGACCGCGGTGATCTTCTGGGGCACCTTCTTCCCGCTGATCTCCGAACTCTTCACCGGCGAGAAGGCCTCGCTGGCCGCCCCCTGGTTCGACCGCTACACGACGCCGCTGGCGATCCTGCTCGTCGTCTTCACCGGGGTCGGCCCTTTGCTGGCCTGGCGCCGGGTCAGCTGGGAGTCGGCGAAGCGGGTCTTCCGGTTGCCGCTGGTGGTCGCCGCTGTCGTGATGGTCGGGCTGGTGGCCCTGACCGACGCCGCCGACCATTACTGGGCGCTGGCGCTCTTCGTCTTTGCCGCCTTCGCCCTCACCGGCCTCGCCCAGGAGTTCTGGAGCGGCGCCGCTGCGCGCCGGCAGCTGACCGGCGAGCCGGGGGCGCAGGCGCTGGTCGGCCTCGTCAGCCGCAACCGTCGCCGCTACGGCGGCTACATCGTCCACATCGGCGTCATCGTCCTGCTGATCGGCATCGCCGCCTCCTCGAGCTTCCAGACCAACCGCGACGTCGAGCTGCGGCCGGGGGAGAGCACCGTCATCGACGGCCGCACGATCACCTACGTCAAGCCGACCGTCTCGGTCGACCAGGAGAAGCTCGGCTTCGGCGCCCTGCTCCGGGTCGAGGAGGACGGCAAGGCCCACCTTCTGCGGCCGAGTCGCCAGTTCTTCCGCCCCACCGGCCAGGAAACCGGGACCATCGGCACCTATTTCGCCGGTGAGGCGACCAGCGAGGTGGGGCTGCGGGCGGGGCTCGGGCACGACCTCTGGATCGCTGAGCAGCCCAACGTGGCCGCCGTCCAGCGCGGCGCCCGGCTCGCCGACAAGGGCTTCACCGCCTGCGTGCGCGGGGCGCCGGGGACGCCGGCGCAGTGCAAAGTGCTGGGGCAGTTGATGCAGGCGGCGGCCGCCAACCCGAGCCTGCGGCCGCAGGCCTTGGCGCAGATCACGAAGCTTCAGGGGCTGGCGGCCGAACGGGTCGCCAACACCTTCCTCCGCTCGGACGCTCCCTCGACCTTCAAGGTGATCGTCAACCCGCTCGTCACCTGGATGTGGATCGGCGGCATCATCGCCTTGGCGGGCGCGCTGATCGCGCTCTGGCCATCGCGCGGCCGGCGCCGCGGCGCCCTCGTCCGCACCGAAGAGGACGCCCGCAAGGAAGCCAAGTACCGCGAGATCCGCGACGCCGAGCTCGACCACGCCGCCGGCAAGCTCACCGACGAGGACTTCGCCGTTCTCGACGCCGAGCTGCGCGAGGAGGCCCTCGAGATTCTCGATCGTGAGCCGATCGCTTAGACTTTCCCTCTCGTGTTCACGTTCTTCGCCGTCATCCAGGTCATCATCGCGGTCATCGTGATCTTCCTCGTGCTCCTGCACTCCGGGAAAGACGCGGGCCTCTCCGGCGCCTTCGGCATCGGCGGTGCCGGCGGCAGCGGCCTCGGCGGCGGCTCGATGGTCGAGAAGAACCTCGATCGAGCGACCGTCTTCTTCGCGGTCCTCTTCGCCCTGAACACGTTCCTGCTGCTCAAGATCTAGCTCGGCCCGCCATCGCCATGCCGTCCGCAATACAGCGGACATTTTGCGCTGCGCTGTAGCTCCCCTTGACACATCTTCTTTCTATGTAAAGATAGGCGACGACACGGGGCAGAGTGACAAGGAGGGGTTTGTGGAGGCGCACGCGGAGCACGTTCATCACCATCACCACCACGACGACGTGGAGGTCAATCCCGCGGCCTGGACCGACGGCAAGCGGTATGCGTGGCTGCTGGGGATCATCGTTCCGCTCTCGCCGTTCCTCGCCGCTTTCTGGGTTTGGGCGACCGGATGGGGCGGGATGTGGTTCCTCGGCCCGGCTCTCGTCTTCGGCCTCTTCCCGCTGCTCGACATGGCGATCGGCCTCGACCGGGCCAACCCGCCCGACAGCGTCCTCAAGTTCCTCGAGCAGGACCGCTACTACCGCTGGTGCACCTACGTCTTCATCCCGATCCAGTACGCCGGCCTCGTCTTCGCCTGCTGGATGTGGTCGAGCGGGGACCTCAATCTGATCGAATCGATCGGCTTGGCGCTGACCATGGGCGTCGTCGGTGGGATCGCGATCAACACGGCGCATGAGCTCGGCCACAAGCGCGCCAGCTCGGAGAAGTGGCTGAGCCGCATTGCCCTCGCGCAGACCGGCTACGGGCACTTCTTCATCGAGCACAACCGGGGCCACCACGTCAAGGTGGCCACTCCCGAGGATCCCGCCAGCTCGCGCCTCGGGGAGAGCTTCTGGGCCTTCCTGCCACGCACCGTCGTCGGCAGCGTCCGCTCCGCCTGGGAGATCGAGGCCGCCCGCCTGGACCGGCTGGGCAAGTCGCACTGGGGAGCCCACAACGACATCCTCGGCGCGTGGGCAATGACGATCGTTCTCTTCGCCGGCCTGGGAATCGCATTCGGCGCGGTCGTCCTGCCCTACCTGCTGGTCCAGGCGGTGATCGGCTTCTCCCTGCTGGAGGTCGTCAACTACCTCGAGCACTACGGGCTGCTGCGCCAGAAGCGGGAGGACGGCCGCTATGAGCGCTGCATGCCCGAACACAGCTGGAACAGCAACAACGTCGCCTCCAACGTCCTCCTCTACCACCTGCAGCGGCACTCCGACCACCACGCCAACCCGACCCGCCGCTACCAGGCGCTGCGCAGCGTCGACGAGGCGCCGCAGCTGCCGACCGGTTACGCGGGGATGATCGTCCTCGCCTGGTTCCCGCCGCTCTGGCGCCGGGTGATGGACCCGCGCCTGCTCGATCACTACGGCGGCGACGTCACCAAGTGCAACATCCAGCCGCGCCGGCTCGGCCGGGTGCTGGAGCGCTACGGGCGGGTCGCGTGAGCGCCTGGCGCTGCCCCAGCTGCGGCTACGTCTATGACGAGCAGGCCGGGCACCCGCGCGAGGGCTTCCCGGCGGGGACCGCCTGGGCCGAGGTCCCCGATGACTGGGCCTGCCCGGACTGCGGCGTCCGCGACAAGGTGGACTTCGAGCCGATCTCGGGCGACGCCTGAGAGCCGCCGCTGGCACGATAGGGCCTGTGTCCAATGGCAGGACCCCTTATCAGGAGGCAGCGCGGGAGCTGCTGAGGCAGACGGTCTTCGACGCGGCGCGCGACCAGCTGGCGCGGCAGCCCTGGTCGGAGATCACGATGGCGGACATCGCCACCGGCGCCGGGGTCAGCCGCCAGACCCTCTACAACGAGTTCGGCAACCGCAACGAGTTCGGCTTCGCCTTCGTCATCCACGAGGCAGAACGGTTCATGGACGACGTCGAGAAAGCGGTGCTCGAGCACCGCGACGATCCTCGCGCGGCGGTGCTGGCCGCGCTCGAGCACTTTCTCCGCACCGCCGCCGACGACCCGCTGATCAGCATCCTCCTCTCCGACGACGGCACCGGCGGGATGTTGCCCTTCGTCACCACCCAGGGCCTGCCCGTCGTCCAGTGGGCGGCGGCGCGGCTGACCGCGGTGATCGAAGACGGCTGGCCCGAGGCGCCGGAGGACGACGTGAAGATGCTGGCCGAGAGCCTGGTCCGGCTCTCGATCAGCTACGTGACGACCCCCGGAGACTCCGCCGAGGACGCCGCCAGGGGCGTGGCCGAGCTGCTGGGCCCCTTCATCGACAAAGCGCTGGGGTCGGCGGATCAGCTCAGCTGAGTGTGGGAGTACCCCCACTTGAACAAATGAACCCCGCTGTTTGGGCCACGCCGGTCCTTGCCCCAGGAGGGGCGGGGGAATAGGTTCGAAGTAGGTCCAGTGAGGTGAGGTGGTTCGCTGGCCCTTCGATTCTCGGAGCCTCGTTTGCGCGCTCCGCGCGCTAAGGAGGTTCGATGAGCGCACAGGCCAACAAGGAATCGGCTGAAGCCGCCTACCGCGCCTTTTCCTCCGGCGATGCTGCCGCGGCGATGGAAAAGATGGACGATGGCGTGGTCTGGACGGCTCGAGGCCACAGCGCCTTGAGCGGCACCTACAAAGGCAAGGAAGAGGTCGCTGGCCTCTGGGCCAAATTAGGCGAAAAAGGGTTGAAGACCGAACCGCACGACTTCATCGCCGACAGCGACAAAGTCGTCGTCCTCACCACCGTCACCCTCGATGGCGAGAGCGACGAGGCGGCCGACGTTCTCACGTATAACGACGAGGGCAAGCTGGTTGCCTTCGACCAACTGGGCGACCCGACGGTCGCCGAGCGCCTATTCCCCCAGTAAGGAGCGCCGGCGGAGGCCGCCGCCGTGCGCGCGGCCTCCGCCCGATGGGAAGATGGGCCTATGCGTCCCAACCCGCTCTTTGCTTCAGACGATCCCGAGCAGGTGCGGGCCCTCGTGCGCGAGCACCCCTGGGCGACGCTGGTCACCTCGACCGGCTCGGGCCTCGCCGCCTCCCACTATCCGGTCCTGCTCGACGAGGACGCCGAGGAGCTGACCCTGCTGACCCACCTCGGCCGACCCGACGAGGAGGTCCTAGACATTGAGCAAGGCGACGTGCTCGTCATCGTCCAAGGGCACCACGGCTACATCTCGCCGAGCTGGTACGCGCCAGAGGAGCGCATAGTCCCAACCTGGAACTTCACCGTCGCCCACCTCCACGGCACCCCCCAGGTCCTCGACGAAGAGGAGAACCTCAACGTCCTCACCCGCCTGGTCGAGCACTTCGAGCGCCAAGTCGCCGAGCCCGCCCTCCTAGAGCGCGACTACGCCATCCCGATCGCCAAAGGCACCGTCGGCCTCCGCATCCCGATCGATCGCTTCGAGCTGAAGCGCAAGCTGAGCCAGAACAAAAGCGAGGAGACGAGGCGCAGCATCATCGAGGCGCTGCGAGAGGAGGGGCCCTACCGACACCCGGAGCTGGCCGAGGAGATGGAGCGCGAGTTCAACCTGCGAAATAACTGATGTCATGTCTCCCATGTGTCGAAATCCGCCGCCGCCCGGGGGCGGCGGCGGGTTCAATTCGTTAGCCGAATTCGACGACCGTCACCCGTAGGGATGCGGTGGTGGCGGAACTGCAGTTGCTGCTTCCGAAGGCAAGCGCGGAGATGGTCTGCGGCTGACCTGCCTCCTGCATGCCGATCGCCGTCGAGCTGCTGCCGATGGTTTTCTTGTTGAACGGTGCTTTTTCTTCGGCGTCGTCGTAGATGGAGGTGCCGGTGAAGAGTTCGCCGTTGACCAAGATCCTCACCGTGGCGATGCAAGGCCCACCTTCGTCACCGTTCGAATCGGTCGGGGTTCCCTTGAGTTCGGTGAGGATCTCGTAGGACTTGCCCGCGGCCGGGGTGAAGCTGGTCGTGCCGCTGAGGGGAACCGGCGTGCCACCTTCCTTGAATTCCGTCAGGCTCGGGACCGAGCTGGCGCTGACGTCGAGGACCTGCAGCCCGGCCAGGGTGCCGGCCGCGAGGTTCGTCCGGGTCAGCGTCCCCGCCTTCACCTTGACGCCGGTGATCGCCTTCTTCTTCACCTTCACGGTGGTGACGGAGTTGGCTGCGAGGTTTGCGTTCTTGACCGCGTTCTTGGCGAGGTTCCGGTTTTTCACCGCGTGGCCGGCGATGTTCTTCGACTTCACCACGTTGCGCCCGAGGTTTGAGGCGGCGTAGACCACACCCCCGCTGATCGCCAGGAACAGCGCGATGGTGGCGACCACGTTGGAGTAGGTGAGTGCACTGCGAAGCTGCTTCATCTGGCTTGAGCCCTTTCCTGGTTTGCGAAGCGGGGGGGAACCTACCAAGGGGGTTCTCGAGTAACGCAGAGGCAGTTGAATGCGCGGGCCGTCAACGCCGAGCCTGGGAGCGGGCGGCGGTGACGGCCGCCGCGGCGGCGCCCGCAGCAGGGCCAGATCGGAAGAGGGGGCGCGATAGGTGATCGCGCCGGCGCCCAGTAGGCGATAGTGCGGCTGAGAGGAGTCGAACCTCCACGGTTGTTTCCACCCACAAGGCCCTCAAGCTGAAAACGGGCCGCTTCCTAGAGCCAATACGGGTTCGCACCCTCGGATGGAGTCGCCGACCCACCCACCCTTGACCTTCGCCTTCCACGACAAGGCGACGATCCCGGCCGGCCTCGTCCGCAAGATCCTTGTCCGCGACGTTGGGCTTGCCGAAGACGAGACCCGGAAGCTACCCGACGTCGAGGGATGGTCGGCCGCTGGCGAGAGCTACGCGGAAGTCGTGAAGCTGGCCGAAGAGGGCATCCCCTTTGCGCTTGAGCACGAGGCCAAGCTTGAGCACTTTGTTCCAGCGGGGGAGCACGTCGCCGCCTGAACCCTGCAGAGGACGCCGATGCCGTTACTTAGGGAGGCTGTGTTCCCAGATGTCAAGCCGCAGGGCGACAAGCGTGCCGCAGGACGTAGGGGCGACCTGACTGGCGCACGGGTGGCCAACCGCAACACGCCCGCTCACCCCTAGAAAACGCAAAACCCCCGACTTGCGGGGGCTTTCCGATGCGGCTGAATGGAGTCGAACCATCACGGGTGTTTCCACCCACAAGGCCCTCAACCTTGCGCGTCTACCAGTTCCGCCACAGCCGCTCGAGGGCGAGGGATTCTAGATGTTTGCGTGCAGGGGAGGTTGGTGGTTGCGGGTGTCCGGGGGGGCAGGTACTCTACGAACAAGTGTTCGAAGGCAATTTGCGCCTATTTGACCCTGCTGACCCGGGAGCGGAGGAATTCGGAACGACGATGGAACTGGATCTGACCAAAAGGCAGAAAGAGATCTTCGACTTCATCCGCAAGTACGCGGCGAAGACCGGCTACCCGCCGACGGTGCGCGAGATCGGCAAAGCCGTGGGGCTGCACTCGTCCTCGACGGTCCACGCGCACCTCGCGAACCTGGAGAAGTTGGGCCTTGTCAAGCGCGATCCGTCAAAACCGCGGGCGATCGAGTTGCTCTTTGACAAGGCGAAGCGGACGATCTCACCCGGCAGCGGGCTGCCGCTGGTGGGGCAGGTCGCGGCCGGCGCGCCGATCCTGGCCGAAGAGAACATCGAGGAGTACCTCGAAGTCCCGGACGTAATCGGCGGCGAGGACGGCGACTACATCCTCCAGATCCGCGGCGAAAGCATGAAAGACGCCGGCATCCTCGAAAGCGACTACGTGATCGTGCGCCCGAGCGACGACGCGGCGAACGGCGAGATCGTTGTCGCCCTGATCGGCGAGGAGGCAACCGTGAAGCGGATCTTCCGCGAGAAGGACCACATCCGGCTGCAGCCCGAAAACGAGGAAATGGAGCCGATCCTCACTACCGAGGCGCGCGTCCTCGGCAAAGTCGTCGGGGTCTTCCGCAAGGTCTAGCGCGAACCGGCGAAAATGCCCCCGGGAGGGGCCTTATTGCCGCCTCGGGGAATCAGGGCCAAGAACCGGATTCGATTTTCTTCTTGTAGGAGCGCTGCCTACGCCGCGCGTCCCACATCACCAGCGGCAGCAGCCGCAGGCCCAGGCGCGGGAACAGATCGAAGAGCCGCAGCTGGGGGCCGCGCCAGCGGGGGACGATCAGGACCGGGCGGGGGCGCTCGGTCAGCTTGCCGACTTCCTTCGCCACCTCCTCGGCGGTGAGCAGGCGGCCGGAGAAGGAGGGAGCGGCGTCGAGGTCGTCGAGCTTGTCCTCGAGCATGGGCGTCCAGATCCCGTCGGGGCAGACGGCCGAGAGCTTGATCTTCTTCTCGCCGCTGCGGCGGAGGTCGAAGAGGGTCCCGAGGGTGAAGGCGATCGCCGCGTGCTTCGTCGCCGAGTAGGCGACCTCGCCCGGGGCGGCGACGAGGCCCGCGAGGGAGACGACGTTGACGATGTGGCCCTTGCCGGCGGCGCGCATCGGGTCGAGGGCGGCCACCGTGCCGTTCATCAGCCCGGTGACGTTGACGTCGAGCATCGTCTGCCGCTTCTCCGCGCTCTGCTCCCAGGGCGGGCCGCTGTAGAAGACGCCGGCGTTGTTGACCCAGAGGTCGAGCGAGCCGGTGCGGCCGATCGAGTCGGCTAGGCCGCGGCAGGCCGCCTCGTCGCGGACGTCGAGTGCGGAGCCACGGGCCTCGCGGCCGAGCTCGGCAGCGACCCGATCCGCCGCCCCGGCATCGACGTCGGTGACGTGGACGCGGTAGCCGCGCCCGACCAGCTCTGCCGCGATCGCGCGGCCGAGGCCGCTGCCGGCGCCGGTGACAACCGCCGTTCGCATGCCCGCCACCATAGCCGGCGCGCACTTGGCCCCCCGCACCCGCCGAGCTACCATCGGTGGGCGGGCCGAGCGACCGCGGGGGGAGAGAAAACCCCTCGAGGAAAGTCCGGACACCACAGGGCAGGGCGGTGGGTAACGCCCACCCGGGGAAACCCGCGGGAAAGTGCCGCAGAGAGCAGACCGCCGATGGCGCGGCCACACGTGAGTCGCGCACAGGCAAGGGTGAAAGGGTGCGGTAAGAGCGCACCGGCGCCACGGTGACGTGACGCGCATGGCAAACCCCGCCAGGTGCAAGGCCAAGCAGGACCTCCGACCCGGCCCGGCGAGGTCCAGGTGGGCCGCAGAGATGGATGGCTGCCCCCGACAGAATCCGGCTTACAGGCTCGCTAAGGAAGAGGCCCCGAAAGGGGCCTCTTCTATTTGCGGGGCCTTCGGAAGATCGCCGTCTCGCAGGCCTCGGGCCACTCGTCCTTGACGCCGCTGAACTTCCGGAAGCGCCACTCCCGAAGCAGCTCGAACGCACCGGCGTACCCGGGCCGATCGGAATCGTCGAGCAGCAGATACCC
>JBJMKN010000025.1:0-17623 GCA_045805765.1 Solirubrobacterales bacterium | reverse complement strand
GGAAGGCCTCGAAGCCGAAGCGCGCGATGTCGAGCCGTGCGCCGACCATCGACATCATCTCGATCGCGCAGCAGGCGAGCCCGAAGGTGGCGGGGAACATGGAGTTCGAGCGCGTCCAGTTGGTGGCGCGCTCGAGCGTGGTGGTCAGCACGCGCTCCTCGACGTAGCGCTCGAGCTCCTCGCCCTCGAGGTCGCCGCGCAGCATGTCGCGCGCGCGCAGCTGGCGGATGCGGAAGTCCTCCGAGCTCTCCCGGCTTATCTCCACTCGAGCGCTCCCCGCCGCCAGACGTAGACGAAGGCGACCATGAGCAACGCGATGAAGACGATCGTCTCGACGAGCGCGAACGTCCCGAACGCCTTGAGCTGCACGGCGACCGGGTAGAGGAAGATGACCTCGATGTCGAAGAGGATGAAGAGCATCGCGATCAGGTAGAAGGTGACGCCGAAGCGCAGCCCCTTCGTCGGCTCGACCGGGATCCCGGACTCGTACGGCTCGCCCTGGCGGCGGCTGGCGGCGGTCTCGCGCGCCGGCTTCTTCGGCCCCAGCAGGTGGTTCAGCATCGCGAAGATGCCGCCGACCGTGAGGCCGAGGAAGGCGAAGACGAGAATCGGGAGGTAGGTCTTGAGCACGGGGAGGAAAAGGTGGCCGTCCACGCTGTTATACACCGACATTGTGACAACTTGCTACATAGTGCTTTTCCGCATCAGCAAGCGGAATCCCGACCCCTTTAGGCGGATATAGAGCATGGTCGGCCTCCATATCGCAGTGGGCGTGCTTTTGATCGTCCTCAACGCCGCCGCGGGCCTGGTCGGCGGCATCGCCTGGTACCGCAACCGGCCCTCGATCCCCTTCTGGTACCTGCTGCGGGCCGCCCAGGCCGCGGTCTTCATCCAGGCCCTCGTCGGCGGCCTCCTCGTCGTCACCGACCATGAGCCCGAGGAAGGCCTCCACTACCTCTACGGAATCCTCCCCCTCCTCGTCTCCTTCATCGCCGAGGGCGCCCGTCTGGATGCGGCCCAGCGCGAGGTCGGAGACCTCGACCCCGAGACCCTCACCACCGACGAGCAGGAGTCCCTGGCCCTCGCGATCGTCCGCCGCGAGATGGGGATCATGGCCGTCAGCTGCGGCGTCATCTTCTTCTTGGGATTGCGGGCGGCGGGGACGAGCGGGCTGTAGGTATGGCCGCGGTAGTCGCAGCAATTGGAGCCGCGTTCTTGGCGGGCGCCGTTGCTCTGTTTCGCGAGCACCGGCTTCAACAGCGGAACCTTCTCGTTGCCGCACGGGTCTTGTTCGCGACTTTCGGGGTGGCAGCGAACGGAATAAGGACTTCCCTGAAGACGAATGAATGGCCTCCGCTTAACAGGCTGCCGGGCGAAACCTCTTTCTCCGGGGCTTGGGAGACCTACAGAGCCGACCTGGGCGGTCATCTGACGTGGGATGAGTGGAACGATGTCGAGGGCGGAGTGCATCGCTACCTAGCACTCATGAACATGTCGCAGGAGAAGGATCCTCAGAACGCCGAGGCGACTATTTCCAGCATCGCCGACGCTCTCGATGTCGGGCGACAGGCGTTGTATCCCTACTGCACGGCGCGGCTTTCAGTCTGGAAGCTCACGAAGCGGCGCCTTATCGCCTGGAAGGAAGGCCTCGCGGACTTACTCAGGCGGTGACGGAGCGGTCCTCGCGGAGCTGCACTGCCGCTACAGCCGAGAAGACGCCCGCCGTCGCGAGGTGGAAGATCGCGTCGTTGACGTTGCTCGGGAAGGTGAAGACGTAGGCGGGTTGTTCCTCGAACAGGGCCCAGACGCCGGTGATGTAGAGGACAGCGGCGATGTAGAGGACGTAATAGAGCGCCCAGTTGGGGCGGCGGCAGAAGTCCAGTCGCTCATCGAGCCGGCATTTTGCCACCTATACGGGGGTTAATTGCCGGTTCGTTTTCTCGTCGGGGTTGGAACGACCTCAACTCAGCGGGCGGTACTCGCCGGCGTGGAAGACGAGCGGATCGCCTTGCCTCGACTCCAGCGCCCGCACCTCGCCGGTGACGATCACGTGGTCGCCGGCGGAGATCACGTCGCGGAGGTCGCAGGCGATCCAGATCAGGGCGCCGTCGATCGCCGGCAGGCCGTCGCGCTCGCTCCAGGCGACGCCGGCCCACTTCTCCGCCACCGGCGCCTTGGTTGCGAAGGCGCGGGCGATCGGCTCCTGGCCAGCGTGGAGGACGCTGATGCCGAAGCCGTCGGCGGCCTGGACCGCGAGCAGGGTGCGGGAGCCGCGGTCGAGGCAGGCGAGCATCATCATCGGCTCGATCGAGAGCGAGGAGACCGCGTTGGCGGTCGCTCCGGACGGTCCGTCGGGCCCGTTGGCGGTGACGATCGTGACCCCGGTCGGGAGCCCGGACATGGCTACGCGGAAGGCGTCTGGATCGGGCGGCGGCATCGGCAAGGAGCGAAGTCGGCTCTAGACAATATGATGCCCGCCGCATGCGCCCAGTGCTGATCATCGCGATGGTCCTCGCCGCCGCCCTCGGTTTGGCGGCCTGCGGCTTCGGCGAAGAAAAGATCTCGGTCTCCGCGAAGGACCCCAATCACGAAGGGGCCGTGCTCTTCGCGACCCACTGCTCCGGCTGCCACACGCTCAGCGCCGCCGGCACCCAGGGCAGCGGCAACCGCGGCGAGCGGACCCAGGGCCCGAACTTGAACCAGCGGGTCGAGAGCTACGACGACGCTCTCTACGCGATCCAGAACGGCGGCTTCTCCGGCGCGATCATGCCGCAGAACATCGTCGTCGGCGACGAAGCCAAGGCCGTCGCCAAATTCGTCGCCAAGTACGCGGGCTCAGAAGCCGAAGAGTCACCCCGGCCGGGCCAAGAAAACCCCTAGGCGGGGGCCTCTCATGCTGGACCTGAAGGCGATCCGCTCCGAACCCGAGCGGTTCAAAGCGGCGTTGTCGCGGCGGGGCGCAGCCGATCAGGTCGACGAGCTGGTGGCCCTGGACGCCCGCCGTCGCCAGCTGCTGCCCGAGGTCGAGAACGCCCAGGCTGAGCGGAAGACGCTCTCGAAGCAGATCGGCGAACGCAAACAGGCCGGCGAGGAGGCCGAGGCCGAGCGGCTGATGGCGACCGTCGCGGGCCTGAAGGAGACGATCGAGTCCGGCAAGGAGGAGCTGGAGAAGGTCGAGGCCAAGCTCGACGAGCTGGCGCTGACGCTCCCGAACCTGCCCGACCCCGACGCTCCGGAAGGGATGACCGAGGACGACGCGGTGGTGCTGCGCGAGGTCGGCGAGCGTCCCGAGTTCGACTTCGAGCCGCGCGACCACCTCGAGATCGGCACCGAGCTTGGGCTGATCGATATGGAGGCCGCGGCAGAGCTCTCCGGCTCGCGCTTCGCCTACCTCAAGGGCGACCTGGTCCTGCTCGAGCTGGCGCTGGTCCGCTTCGCGATCGAGACGGTCCGCGCCGAGGGCCACGAGCCGGTCGTCCCACCGGTCCTGGTCCGCGAGGAGGCGCTGGAGGGGACGGGGTTCCTGCCCGGCGACCGCGACCAGATCTACGAGATCCCCAAGGACGAGCTCTTCCTCACCGGCACCTCGGAGGTCGCCCTCGCCGGCCTCCACGCCGGCCAGATCCTCGACCGGGGCGACCTGCCGCTCCGCTACTGCGCCTTCTCGACCTGCTTCCGCCGCGAGGCGGGGGCCGCCGGCCGCGACACCCGCGGCATCTTCCGCGTCCACCAGTTCGACAAGGTGGAGATGTTCTCGTTCGTCGAGCCCGGCACCTCGCTGGAGGAGCACGAGCGGCTGCTCTCGATCGAGGAGAGGATCCTCGGCGAGCTGGAGATCCCCTATCGCGTCGTCAACGTCGCCGTCGGCGACCTCGGCGCTCCGGCCGCGAAGAAGTACGACTGCGAGGCCTGGATCCCGAGCCAGGGCCGCTTCCGCGAGCTCACCTCCTGCTCGAACACGACCGACTACCAGGCGCGTCGCCTCGGCGCCCGCTACCGCCCCGCCGAGGGGGAGGCGCCGCAGCCGGTGCACACGCTGAACGGCACCGCTTGCGCCGTCGGCCGCACGATCATCGCCCTGATCGAGAACCGGCAGGAAAGCGACGGGAGTTTCACGCTACCTAAAACTTTGCATCCTTACGGGGCGCCTGAAAGAATCGCGCCACGATGAGCACGAGCGTCCGCGAGGCGAAACGGGTGGTGCTCTGCGATGACCACGAGATCGTGCGTGAGGCGATCAAGTCACGCATGGCAAATTCGACCGTGGTCGAAATCGTCGGCGAGGCCGCCAACGGCCGCGACGTCGTCCAGACCGTCAAGGACCTGGAGCCCGACGTCCTCATCATCGACGTCGAGATGCCCAAGCGCGACGGGATCGAGGCGACGCGCGAGGTCCTCAAAGTCCGGCCGCGGACGAAGGTGATCATCTTCACCGCCCACGCCCAGCCGGACCTGCTGGCGCTCGCCCTCCGGGCCGGCGCCTCCGGCTACGTGCTGAAGTCGGCGCCGGCGGAGGACATCGCCAAAGCCGTCAAAGCGGTGACCGGGGGAGGGACCTTCCTCGGCGGCGACTTCGCCGGCGGCAAGCCCTCCGAGGTCGAGAAACTGCTCGAGCTATCGCCCCGCGAGCGGCAGATCCTCGAGCTCCTGGCCGAGGGCCTGCGGGTGAAAGAAATCGCCGAACGGCTGCAGCTGAGCCCGGCGACCGTGCACACCCACGTGCGCAACGCGATCGCCAAGCTCGAGGTCGACACCCGCACCGAGGCGGTGGCGCTGGCAGTGCGCTTCAGCTACCTCGGCGCCGGCGGCGGCGCGCTCTAGCGCCGCCGGGCTACTCCTTCTTGTCCAGCGTCAGGGCGCAGCCGTTGATGCAGTAGCGCTGGCCGCCCTTGTCCGCCGGGCCGTCGTCGAAGACGTGGCCGAGGTGGGCGTCGCAGTGTTTGCAGACGACCTCGGTGCGGCGCATGAAGAGGCTGTTGTCGGGCCGCAGCTCGACGTGCTCTAGGTTCGCCGGCTCCGTGAAACTGGGCCAGCCGGTGCCGGAGTCGAACTTGGTGTCGGAGGAGAAGAGCTCCGTGCCGCAGCCGACGCAGCGGTACATCCCTTCGGCCTTCTCATCCACATAGGGCCCGGTGAAGGCACGCTCGGTGCCCCCCTTGCGGGTGACCTCGAACTGCTCCGGGGTGAGCTGCTCGCGCCACTCCTGCTCGCTTTTCTGGACCTTCGTCGCCATCTTTCTCCTTTCTTCTCTGTGCATAGAGAGTACGCCTCGGGTATTACGGGTCCGTGACGTGGAGGCGCCGCAAGCTGGTCGGAGGGGTCGCGCTGGCAGCGGCTTGGCTGCTGACCTTCCTCGGCGTGCAGGCGGGCACGGCCGTCTCGGCTACTCCCTGTCCCTTTCAAGGCGCAGCCAACGGCTCGACCTCCAACCAGGAGAAGGCGGTGCTCTGCCTCGTCAACCGCGCCCGTGCGAGCCGCGGGCTCGATCCCCTCGGGGCGCCGGGCCCGCTGGGGCGCGCCGCCGATCGCAAGTCCGCGGACATCCTCCGCTGCGACGAATTCAGCCACGAAGCCTGCGGGCGTGAGTTCACCTACTGGATCGAGCGCAGCGGCTACGGCGGCTGCAGCTGGGGCGAGAACATCGCCTATGCGAGCGGTGGCTACGCGACCCCGCGGAGGATCTTCGGGCTCTGGATGCACTCGGCCGGGCACCGGCGCAACATCCTCGGCAGCTTCACCGACATCGGCATCGGCCTCCGGGTGGGTCAGCTCGACGGTGCTGGCCGCGTCCACGTCTGGACGCAGGAGTTCGGCAGCCGCGACTGCTGAACACGCATCCGACTTTCGCCACACCCTGGTGGGGCGAATCTCCGATGCGTCCGCCGCCTAGGATGGCGGCGTGCTCGACGCCTTCTATGAGCCCGATGGCGATCTCTTCCGCGCCACCGAGCTGACCCGCGGCCCCTGGGACCCCGGGGCCCAGCACGCCGGCCCGCCGGCGGCGCTGCTCGGCTACGCGATCGAGCGGCTGCCGGAGGCCGACGAGTTCCAGGTCGGCCGCGTCACCTTCGAGATCCTCCGCTCGGTTCCGATCGCGCCGGTGCGGGTCGAAGCGCAGGTTGCGCGGCCGGGCAAGCGGGTGCAGATGTTCGAGGCGGCGCTGAGCGACGCCGAGGGGGAGGTGCTGATGCGGGCGCGCGGATGGTGGCTTCGCAGGGCGCGGCTGGACCTCCCGGGCGAGGCGCTCCTCGCCAGCCAGCCGCCGGCGGCGCCGGAGGAGGGAAGGGCGGCAGAGTTCTTCCCGACCGAGCAGGAGCACGGCTACCACTCGGCGATGGAGGTGCGCTTCGTCGCCGGCGGCTTCCTCGAGCCGGGGCCGGCGACCGCCTGGCTGCGGATGCGGCAGCCGCTGGTGGCGGGGGAGGAGCCGACGCCGCTGCAGCGCCTCCTCGTCGCCGCCGACGTTGGCAACGGGATCAGCGCCGCCCTCGACTTCCGCCGCTTCCTCTTCATCAACGTCGACCTCACGGTCCACCTCGAGCGGATGCCGAGGGGCGAGTGGATCGGCGTCGACGCGGCAACGCTGCCGCGCCCCAGCGGCATCGGCACCGCCGAGTCGACCCTCTTCGACGTCGACAACGGGCGCGTCGGCCGCGCCCTGCAGACGCTCCTGATCAGCGAGCGGTAGGAGCCGCTCCGCCTCCCGGGTGGAGGCGGGCGAAGATCATCAGCGCCGAGGCGAGGCAGACGGCGGAAGCGAAGAAGAAGGCGCCCTCGTAGCTGGTCAGCGCGGCGACTGCGCCGGCGATCGGCGCCCCAAGCCCGACCCCGGCGTCGAAGAAGGCGGTGTAGGTGCCCATCGCCGCGCCGCGGGCCTGCTGGGAGACCCGCCCCAACGCGATCAGCATCAGCGACGGGTTGAGGAGGGCGAAGGCGCCCCCCATCAGACAGCCGCCGAGGAGGGCGACGGGAAGGCTGTGGGCGACCGCGATCAGGGCCAGGCCCAGCGCCTCGCCGACGGTCGCGGCGATCGCCACCGGCGCCGCGCCCATGCGGTCTGGGAGGTCGCCGAAGACGAGCCGGGTGAGCACGATCATCGCCGCGAAGGCGGCGAAGACCGTGGCGCCGTGGCCAACCCCGCGCGATTCGAGGTGGAGGACGATGAAGGTGGCAACGGCGGCGTAGCCGAAGGAGGCGAGCCCGACCGCGAACCCGGGGCCGACGGCCTCCGGCGCGATCAGGGGGTGGGGCTGGGCGTGGGCAAGCGGCTTGAACGGGTCGCGGGCGGCGACGGCGAATAGCGCCCCGACCACCGGCAGAGCGCCCGCGACGATGAAGACCAGGTCGTAACCGCCGGCGTCGAGCAGGACCTCGCCGAGCAGCGGCCCGACGCTGAGCCCGCCCCAGACCGCGAGCCCGTAGAGGCCGAGGACGCGGCCGCGCCGGTCCTCCGGGGCCAGGTCGACGATCCAGGCCGAGCCGGCGGTGTAGACCGCGCCCTCCCCGGCGCCGAGGATCAGCCGGGCGACGATCAGGCCCGCGATCCCCAGGCTCGGCAGGTAGAGGAAGCCGCTGAGCGCGACCAGGCAGGCGCCGGCCAGGACAGTCGGCTTGCGGCCGCGGGTGTCGGCGAAGCGGCCCGCGACCGGCCGCAGCAGCAGCCCGGTCACCGCGTAGGCGCCGATCACCACCCCAACGGCGACGTCGCCCGAATCGAGCGGGCCGTGGATGTAGCGGGGGAGGACCGGCAGCACCGAGCCGACGCCGACGAGGCCGCAGAAAGTGGCGGCGAAGACGCCGGCGAAGCTGAGGCCGGGACGGTGATTCGGCGCGTTTCCGGGCACGGCCGTGCTCACGCGAGCAGGCCGCTGAGGCTGTCGAGGACGTGGTCGGGGGCAGGGTGCGCGGCCGCGGCCTCCTCGCGCGAGGTCGTGCCGCTGAGGACGAGGATCGTCTCCAGCCCGGCGGCGTGCCCCCCGGCAATGTCCGAGGAGACCCGGTCGCCGACCATCGCCACCCGCCAATCCGCCTGTTCCTTTTCCTTGCTATCGCCCGCTAAGGAACAGGCGAACGACGCGATCGCCATCTCGAAGAGGTGCCGCTCGGGCTTGCCGGCGATCTCGGCGCGGCGGCCGGTGGCGGTCTCGACCGCGGCGAGGACCGAGCCGGTGCCGGGCAGCTCGCCGCCGGGATAGGGCATGGTCGGGTCGCGGCTGGTGGCGACGAAGGCGGCGCCGGCGTCGAGCGCCCGCTTCGCCGCCAGCAGCTCGTCGTAGTCGAAGCCGCGGTGGCCGGAGACGACGACCGCGTCCGCCTCCCAGGCCGCTTCGCCCTCGAGCAGGGCCGCTCCCGTCGCGGCGACCATCTCCTTCAGGGCCGGTGCTCCGATCACGAGGGCGCTGCCGCCGTCGGCCGCCTCGCCGGCCAGGCGCGCCGCGACCATCCCGGCGGTGACGACCTGCTCGGGCGCCACCTCGACTCCGAGCTCCCGCAGGCGCTCCGCGTAAGCGGCCGGTGGCTTTCCCGGGTTGTTGGTGACGAAGACGATCCCCTTGGCGTCATCGAGCAGCGCCCGCAGCGCCTCGGCCGCGCCCGGGACCGGCTCGCGGCCGATCCAGACGACCCCGTCGAGGTCAACCAGGAATCCGTCGAAGCGATCGGCGAGGGCCACGGCCGCACCCTAGTAGCCCCACTGGTTCCGACTCGATACCGTGCCGGCAGTGAGCGCCAACGGGCCAGTCGTCGTCGCCACCGACCTCCACCGCCGCTTCGGCGAGGGTGACACCGCCGTCGATGCGCTCGACGGGGTCACCACCGCCTTCGAGCGCGACCGCTTCACCGCGATCATGGGCCCCTCGGGGTCGGGCAAGTCGACGCTGATGCACATCCTCGCCGGCCTCGACAAGCCGACCTCGGGCGTGGTCGAGCTCGACGGCGTCGACATCACCCGCCTTGACGACACGAAGCTGACCCAGCTGCGCCGCGACAAGCTCGGGTTCGTGTTCCAGTTCTTCAACCTGCTGCCGGTCCTGACCGCGGAGGAGAACCTCGTCCTGCCGCTCTCGATCGCCGGCCGCAAGCCCGACGAGGCGTGGGTCGACCAGCTGATCGCCACGGTCGGGCTGGAGGACCGCCGCACCCATCGCCCGGCGGAGCTCTCCGGCGGCCAGCAGCAGCGCGTCGCCGTCGCCCGCGCCCTGGTCAGCAAACCGGCAGTCGTCTTCGCCGACGAGCCGACCGGCAACCTCGACTCGAAGGCCAGCGCCGACGTGATGAAGCTGCTGCGCGGGGCGGTCGACGACTTCGACCAGACGGTGGTGATGGTCACCCACGACCCGGTCGCTGCCGCCCACGCGGACCGGCTGATCACGCTGCAGGACGGGAGGATCGTCAGCGACGCCGCTCCCGGCTCCGCCGACGACGTGATCGAGCTGCAGAAGCAGCTTGACTAGCCTCGGCCTCAAGAGCCTCTGGGCTCGCAAGGTCCGCGCTGCCCTGACCAGCTTCGCCGTCTTCCTCGGCGTCGCCTTCGTCGCCGGCTCCTTCGTCCTAACGGACACGATCTTCGCCGCCTTCGACGAAATCTTCAGCGAGTCGCTGAAGGGGACGAGCGTCGTCGTCACCGCCGAGAACCCGGTCGAACAGGAAAGCGGCGAAATCCCGACGATCAGCGCCTCGCTGCTGCCGCGGGTGGTGCGGACCCCGGGCGTGCGCGAAGCCGCCGGCGCGATCTTCACTCCTGGCGCCTTCTTCGACGCCGAGAACGAAAAGATCGGCAACAAATTCGCCCCGAAGTTCATCTCCTCGACCCTGCCGGGGAAGCTGGAGTCCCTCAACTACGTCGAGGGCCACGCTCCCCGCGGCCCGACGGAAGCCTCGCTCGACAAGGCCGCTGCAGAAGCCGCCGACCTGAAGCCGGGCGACAGGATCAAGCTGATCAGCCAGGGGGACCTGGAGGCCTTTCGGCTGGTCGGGCTGACGCAGCTGGGCAGCGCCTCCTTCGGCGGCGCCTCGATCGCCCAGGTGACGCTGCCGGTCGCCCAGCGGCTCACCCACAAGCAGGGACGCTTCGACCAGATCTCGATCGCCGCCGACGAGGGCGTCTCTGCGACGGCGTTGAAACGCCGGATCGAGCGCAAGATGCCAGGGGGGGTCAGGGTCGAGACTGCGCAGGAAAGCGCCGACCGCTCCTCGGATGAGATCCGCAAGGGCCTCGGGTTCCTGCAGACCTTCCTCCTCGTCTTCGGCTTCATCGCCGTCTTCGTCGGCTCCTTCCTGATCTTCAACACCTTCTCGATCACGGTTGCCCAGCGGATCAGCGAATTCGGGATGCTGCGGACGCTGGGCGCCTCGCGGCGGCAGATCCTGACCACGGTGATGGTCGAGGCGCTGGCGATCGGATTGTTCGGCGCCTTGCTCGGGATCGGCGGCGGCTTCCTCATCGCCGCCGCGATCAACGTCCTCTTCGAGGCCTTCGGGATCGACCTGCCGACGACGAGCCTGGTGATGGAGACGCGGACGGTGGTCGTCGCGCTCCTGGTCGGGGTCCTCGTCACCCTCGTCGCCTCGCTGGTGCCCGCCCTGCGCTCGACCCGGGTGCCGCCGATCGCCGCCCTGCATTCCTTCCGCCCGGCTCCGACCCGGCGCCGCCGCCTCGTCTACCTCGTGCTCTCGCTCCTGCTCGGCGCGGCCGGCCTGGGGATGGTGCTGCTCGGCCTCTTCGGCAGCGGCAGCTCCGGGACCCGCGCCGGGCTGATGGGCGCCGGGGCGGTCGCGGTCGTCTTCGCCGTCTCCCTCTTCAGCCCCCGCCTGGTGCCGCCGCTGGCGGCAGTCGCCGGCTGGCCGCTGGAGCGGATGCGGCGCCTCACCGGCCGCCTCGCCCGCGAGAACGCCGAGCGCAACCCGAGCCGCACCGCGGTGACCGCGGCGGCGCTGATGATCGGGGTCACCCTGGTCGCCTTCGTCACCGTCTTCGCCGCCGGGCTGAAGGGAACGGTTGCCCAGATCGTCGATGAAAACTTCTCCGGCGGGCTGGTGATCCAGAACACCGACGGCTTTTCGCCGATCCCGAACGGGACCGCGAAGGCGGCCGAGCGGGTGCCGGGGGTGCAGCTGGTGGCGACGATCCGCGGGGCGGAAGCGAAGGTCCTCGAAGGCCGGAGCGCCGGTGCGAAGACGCTGGTCAACGCTCCCACCCCGAACATCGGCGAGACCGTGAACATCGAATGGAAGCAGGGCGGCCCGAGCGTGCTGCGAAACCTCCGAGACGACGAAGCGATCGTCGCCGACGACTTTGCCGGCTCCCACGATCTCGATGTCGGCGACCGCTTCGGGCTCCTCACCCAGACCGGGGCGCGGCCGCGCTTCCGCGTCGCCGGCGAGTTCGACTCGAAGCTCGGGGTGCTGGGCAACGTCCTCGTCACGCAGCGGGCGATGGCGCGCGAGTTCGATCAGACCCAGGACCTGAGCGATTTCGTCAAGGTCGAGGAGGGGGCGAACGCCGACCAGGTGCAGGCGCTGCTCAGCAAAGGCGTCGAACTCGCCTTCCCGGTCGCCGAAGTCCTCAACCAGCAGGAATTGAAGGAAAACCGGGAAGAACAGATCAATCAGCTGGTGATGCTCGTCTACGCGCTGCTGGTCTTCGCGATTCTGATCTCGCTGTTCGGGATCGTCAACACGCTGGCGCTCTCGATCCACGAACGGACGCGGGAGCTGGGGATGCTGCGGGCGATCGGGATGTCGCGCCGTCAGGTGCGGACGATGATCCGCTACGAGGCGGTGATCACGGCGCTGATCGGCGGCATCCTCGGCCTCGTCCTCGGCTTGATCTTCGCGACCCTGATCGCCCAGCCGCTGAAGGACGAAGGCTTCACGCTCTCCTACCCGGTGGTCTCGCTGGTCGTCCTGCTCGTGCTCGCCGGGCTGGCGGGCGTGCTGGCGGCGATCCTGCCCGCGCGCCGGGCCTCGCGGCTCGACGTCCTGCAGTCGCTCCAGTACGAGTAACAGCCAGCTAGGCGAGGCCCATCCGCAGCGCGCCGCACGCTTCCAGGACCGCCTGGCGGGCGGAGGGGCAGATCGCAGTCAGGTTGACGAAGGTGTGGATGAGGCCGGAATGCTCCCGCAGGGCGACCGGGACGCCTGCCTCGCGCAGCCGCTCGGCGTAGGCGACGCCCTCGTCGCGGAGCGGGTCGAGACCGGCGACGGCGACGTAGGCGGGAGGCAGGCCGCCGAGGTCATCGGCCTGCAGGATCGCGACCCGGGGGTCGCTGCGGTCGGTCCCCGGCGGCAGGTAGCGGTCCTCGTAGTAGGCCATGTCCCGCCTGGTCAGGAGGAAGCCCTCGCCGAGGCCCTGGCGCGAGGGAAGCTCGCGGCCGGTTTCCGCGACCGGGTAGATCAGCAGCTGCATCGCGGGAGCCGGGCCGCCACCGTCCCGCGCCGCCAAGGCGGCGACCGCCGCCAGGTTGGCGCCGGCGCTGTCGCCGCCGACGGCGATCCGGCCCCGCTCGATCCCGAAGCGGGAGGCGTTTTCGCTCGCCCAGGAGAAGGCGGCGAAGGCGTCTTCGGCCGCGGCCGGGAAGGGATGCTCGGGCGCGAGGCGGTAGTCGACGGCAAGCACCTGCACCCCAGCGTTGGCGGCGAGGAAGCGACAGGGGCTGTCATGGGTGTCGAGGTCGCCGATCACCCAGCCGCCGCCGTGGAAGTAGACGAGGAGCGGGGGAGGCTCGGGGCCGCCGTGGGCGGGGACGTAGAGGCGGGCGGCGAGCTCGCCGCCCGGGCCGGGGATGGCGACCTGCTCGACCCGCTCCATCGCGAACGACGGCCGCTCGGCGACGCTCGCCGCTTCGGCCCGCCGCTGCGCCCGCGCCTCGACCGGCTCGGCTCTCTCCTCGAGGCTGTCACTGCGGGCGCGGGCGGCAAGCGAGATCAGGGCCTGGATGTCGGGAGCGAGCTCCCGTCCCCTCAGCCGCGGCGGTGGCCCGAAAAGCCGTCGCTGCGCCGGCGCCGGCAGATTGCAGGCCAGCTTCAGGATCCGGTGCTCGACAGCGGGCGGAAAACGCGGAAGCGCAGCCACCGCCGCAGGCTAAGCGTTCCGGGGCCCGTGCGAACGTCACACATCCGTGCGGGAGCTGAGGCGTAGGCTCGACACGTGGAGGCGGCAGCCAAGGCGCGGACGTCGATCAACGGGCACGGCCCGCGTCCGCTCAAGGGCCTGCCTCCCGGCCCTCGCATGCCTCGCGTCGCCCAGACCGCGATCTGGTCGCGCCAGGCGCAGTGGTTCCTCGAGCAGGGCCGCGCCCGCTTCGGGCCGATGTTCTCGATCAAGATCGCCTACGAGGGCAACTGGGTGGTGCTCGCCGACCCCGAGCTGGTGAAACAGGTGTTCACCGGCGACCCGAAGGTCTTCCATGCCGGTGAGGGCAACCAGATCCTGCGCCCGATCCTCGGCGAGAACTCCGTCCTCGTCCTCGACGAGAAGAAGCACATCGGCCAGCGAAAGCTGCTGCTGCCGCCCTTCCACGGCGAGCGGATGCAGGCCTACGGCGAGAAGATGACCGAGATCGCCGCTCGCGAGATCGAGAGCTGGCCGACCGGCGTCCCCTACAAGCTGCGGCCGCGGATGCAGGCGATCACGCTGGAGATCATCATCGAGACCGTCTTCGGCGTCCACGACGGCGAGCGGATGGAGCCGCTGCGCGAGGCCCTCCGCGACTTCCTCGACCTGACCACCAACCCGGTGCTGCTGGCGCCGGTGCTGCTGGTCGGGCCTGACCGCGTCAAGTCGATCCCCGCCTTCCGACGCCGGGTGCAACGGGTGGACGAGTTGATCGCCCGCGAGATCGGCGAGCGGCGCTGCGCCGAGGACCTGGCCGAGCGCGACGACGTCCTCTCGCTGATGCTTCAGGCTCGCCACGAGGACGGCAGTCCGATGAGCGACACGGAGATCCGCGACGAGCTCCTCACCCTCCTGGTTGCCGGCCATGAGACCACCGCGACCGCGCTCTCCTGGGCGATGGAGCGGCTGACGCGCCACCCGGAGAAGCTGGAGCGGCTGCGGGCCGAGGTGCTCGCCGGCGAAGACGCCTACCTGACGGCGACGATCCAGGAGACCCTGCGGCTGCGGCCGGTGATCTCGATCGTCGTCCGCAGGCTGACCGAGGCGGTCGAGCTCGGAGGCTATGAGCTGCCTGCCGGCGCCGGCGTCACCCCCTGCATCCACCTGATCCACCGCGACCCGAGCATCTACCCCGAACCGGACCGCTTCCTGCCGGAGCGCTTCATCGACAACCCTCCCGGCACCTACACCTGGATCCCCTTCGGCGGCGGCGTCCGCCGCTGCCTCGGCGCCGCCTTCGCCCAGTTCGAGATGGCCGTCGTCCTCCGCGAGCTGGTCCGCCGCCGCCAGATCGAGCCGGCCGACCCCGCTTCCGAGCGCAACTACCGCCGCGCGATCACCGAGACCCCGCGCCACGACGCAACCGTAGTCCTCCACTAGCTCGCCGACGGGACGATTAGCGGATAGCCAGTCCGGTTTTCGGCCCGTCGGCGCTGGGTACCTGGCAGCGCAATGAAGCCCGGCAGCCGCGACACCATCCCGACCATCTCCGAGATCGTCCGCGAGGCGACGGCGATCTGCGACCCGGAGGGGACCGACACCGCCGTCCTCGGCTTCTTCGAGAGCTTCGAGGACGACGACCGGCCGGCGACCGCCGCCGAGGACCTGCAGGGCGAGCTGCTCAGCACGGTCCGCGGCATCGACCCGGAGGGCGACGACCCCGCAGCCCTTGCCGCCGCAGCCGCCGCCGTCTGGCTCGCCACCAACCCCAGCCAGGCCGACAACGGCGACCATGTCCTCCGCGAGGGCGCCCGCCTCGTCTTCGAAGGCAATCCCCCCGAGCCGGTTGATGAGTGGCTTGCCGCTCGGGGTGTAGAGCTCTAGAGCGAGCGCCTTTAGCTGACGGGAGCCTGCGGTGAGGGCTCGGTCTCTTGCTGGCCGCCCAGCATGACCAGCGGCAGCAGCGCGATCCCCAGCAGGTAGACGATCGCGAGGACGCCGAGGACGCGGGCGCTGACCTCGAAGTCGTCGATCGCCGTCGCCAGCACGCCGAGCGTCGCCAGCGCCGCGATCGCCGCCGATGCGGCGAGGGCAATCAAGCGGATCGGGCCCTTTTGGCGCACCCAGCCGAGCAGCAGGGAGACCTGACCGAGACCGAGTGCGATCAGCGTAGCGCTGCTCGAGACCTCCCAGCCGGTGCCGTCGAAGAAGCCGTCGCGGTTCCAGATCTTCCGCGCGATCAAGGCGAAGGCGGCAAGCCCAGCGATGACCGTCAGGTAGCCGAGCCAGGCAAGCTCCGGGCGGCGGACCGAGAGCAACAGGCCGGCCAGGCTGACCAGGCTGAAGACGGTCAGCACGGAGGTCGCATAGATCAGTTTGCCGGCCAGGGCGCCGTCCTCGGCGTCGGTGAGCACCGCGATGATCCCGATCACGGCGATGCCACACAGGATCCCCGCCGCCACAAACGCAACAAGTCGCCTCGAATGCACGGCCGAAACCTAACGTTCTGAGCCCTTAAGGGCGTGTCCTGCGCCCTCAGCCGCAGCCGGTGTTGTTGCCGCAGCTGCTGCACGTGTAACAGCTGCCGGTCCGCTGCATCATCCCGCCGCACTGCTCGCAGGCTGGGCCGAGCTCGAGGCCCTGCATCTTCGCCGGGCGGACCGGAGGCGTTTCGGTCATCGCCGACGCGGCAGGCTTCGGGGCGCCGTTGCCGCCGTTGGAGTGGCGGTTGCCGTTGGCGGGGCCGGCGGTATCGGTTGGGACCCCGAGGCCCAGCTGGGCGGTCTCGGCTTCCTTTTTGCTCCGCACCTCGGTGGTCATGATCCCCAGTTCCTCGAGCACTTCAGTGTCCTCGATGAAGCGGCTCGCGACCCAGCGCATGATGTAGTCCGGCAGCGATTTGGCGAAGGGGATCTCCGGGTTCTGCGTCATCCCCTCCGGCTCGAAGCGCATGTAGCTGAACTTCTGGACGAAGGTCTCCAGCGGCACCCCGTACTGGAGGCCGAGGGAGATCGCGGTGGCGAAGGCGTTGAGCAGCCCGCGCATCGTCGAGCCCTCCTTGCCGATGTCGGTGAGGAAGATCTCGCCGACCGTCCCGTCCTCGTATTTGCCGGCGGTGATGTAGCCCTCGTGGCCGCCGATCGAGAACTTGTGGGTGATCGATTCGCGCTCGCGCGGCATCTTCTTGCGGACCGGCTGGGCCATCTCGACTTCGGCCTCGGCCTCCTGTTCGTCCTGGGCGTCGGTGCGCAGCGCCTGCGCCGTCTTCGAGCCGTCGCGGTAGATCGCCAGCGCCTTCAGGCCGCCCTTCCAGCCGCGGGTGTAGGCGTCGGCGATGTCCTCGACGCTCGCCGTCTGCGGCAGGTTCACGGTCTTCGAGATCGCGCCGGAGATGAAGGGCTGGGTGGCGGCCATCATGTCGATGTGGCCGGTGTGGGAGATCGCCCGCTCGCCGACCGCGACGTCGAAGACCGGCAGGTGCTCGTCCTTGAGGCCGGGGGCGCCGACGATCGTGTTGTTCTCCTTGATGTAGGCGGCGATCTGGTCGATCTCGGCCTCGTCGTAGCCGAGCGTCTGCAGCGCCAGCGGCACCGAGCGGTTGGGGATGGTCATCGAGCCGCCGCCGACCAGCTCCTTGAACTTGACCAGGGAGAAGTCCGGCTCGATCCCGGTCGTGTCGCAGTCCATCAGGAAGCTGATCGTCCCGGTCGGAGCCAGCACCGTCGCCTGCGCGTTGCGGTAGCCGTGCTCCTCGCCGAGCTCTACCGCTTCGTCCCAGGCCCGCTGCGCGGCCTCGAGCAGATCGCCCTTGACCCCGGTCCCGTCGACCTCGTAGGAGGCGTCGCGGTGCATCCGCATGACGCCGTTGTGCGGCTCGCGGTTGCGCTCGTACTCCTCGTAAGGGCCGGTGGCGCCGGCAGCGATCAGCGCCGACTGGCGGTAGGCCCGCCCGGTCATCAGCGCCGTGATCGCGGCGGCGACGTTGCGGCCCGCGTCGGAGTCGTAGGGGAGGCCGTCGCTCATCAGCAGGGCGCCGAGGTTGGCGTAGCCGAGGCCGAGCTGGCGGAACTTGTTGGCGTTCTCGGTGATCCCCTCGGTCGGGTAGCTGGAGAAGCCGACGACGATCTCCTGGGCGAGGAAGACGATGTCGACCGCGTGCTCGAACTCGCTCGTGTCGAAGCTGCCGTCCTCGCGGCGGAACTTCATCAGGTTGAGCGAGGCGAGGTTGCAGGCCGAGTCGTCGACGTGCATGTACTCGCTGCAGGGGTTGGAGGCGTTGATCCGGCCCGACTCCGGGCAGGTGTGCCAGCGGTTGATGATCGTGTCGTACTGGACGCCCGGGTCGGCGCAGCGCCAGGCGGCGTCGGCGATCTGGTTCATCAGGTCGCGCGCGTCGAGCGTTTTCGTCGTCGAGCCGTCGGTGCGGGCCTTCAGCTCCCAGTCCTCACCGGCCTCGACCGCCTCCATGAACTCGTCCGTCACCCGCACCGAGTTGTTGGCGTTCTGGTACTGGATCGAGGTGAAGCCCTCGCCGTCGATCGACATGTCGAAGCCGGCGTCGCGCAGCGC
>JBJMKN010000024.1:0-46352 GCA_045805765.1 Solirubrobacterales bacterium | reverse complement strand
GGGACCGCGCCGCAAGAAGGCGAGCACCGGCGGGCGCATCTCGACGGAGGAACGGGCGGCCATGGCGGAAGCCGAGGACCTCCTGAGCTCAGCGATCGGCCAGGACGTGCGCGTCCGTCGCGCCGGCAACGGGGTGAAGGCGGAGCTCAGCTTCGACGGTCTGTCCGAGGTCGAATCTCTGGCCAAGCGCCTTCGCCGCCGGAGCTAAACTGCGCGGCCGTTGGGCGATTAGCTCAGTTGGTTAGAGCGCGTCTCTGATAAGGACGAGGTCCCTGGTTCGAATCCAGGATCGCCCACTTCTCCTCTTCGCGTCCAGCCGTTCCCACTTCGTCGAGGGCGGGTAGAAGCTCGACCTATACTTCGCCGTCCAACCAGGTCGGGAGCTTCTTTTGCAGCAGATGCAGATCTATGGCGTCAGCTTCGACATGGTCGGCAAGCAGCCGATCGTGTTGCTGAAGACCGTGGACGGAAACAGGTTCCTGCCGATCTGGATCGGGCATCCCGAGGCGGCGGCGATCCTGATGAAGCTGCAGGGCGCCTCGACGCCGCGGCCGATGACCCACGATCTGCTCTCCGACGTGCTCGAGAACCTCGATGCGAAGTGCGAGCGGGTCGCCGTCACCGAACTGCGCGACAACACGTTCTACGCCTCGATCACGGTCTCGATCAACGGCTCCGAAGTCGAGATCGACTCCCGTCCCTCCGACGCGCTCGCGCTCGCGGTCCGGGTCGCCGCCCCGATCTTCGCCGCCGAGGAGGTCATCGAGGAGTCCGCGATCGAGTTCGAGCACGAGGTCGAGGACACCGAGGAGGTCGTCGACAAATTCAAAGAGTTCCTGGATGAAGTGACGCCAGAGGACTTCGCCCAGGGCGACTCTTAGGCCGTAGCCGGCTTCAGCGCCAAGTCGAGGATCCGCTCGACCAGCTGCTCGAAGGAGAGGCCCGCGGCCTCGGCGGCCTGGGGGAGGAGGCTGGTGTCGGTTAGGCCGGGTATCGCGTTGGCCTCGAGCAGCCACGGTCCTTCGTCGCCGAGGATCAGGTCGATGCGGGCGAAGCCGGTGCAGCCGAGGGCCCTGTATGTGGCTAGGGCGGCCTCGGTCACCGCGCGCTCCTCCTCGACGCCCAGCTCCGCCGGGCAGGCGAAGCGGGTGCGGCCGATCTCGTAGCGCGCTTCGAAGTCGTAGCGGTCGCCCTCGAGCAGGATCGCCTCGACCACCGGCAGCGGCTCGCCGCCGAGGATGCTGACTGCGAGCTCGCGGCCGTCGACGAAGCGCTCCAGCAGCACCCGGTCGTCGTAGCTGAAGGCGGAGACGAGCGCCTGCGGCACCTCTCCCGGCGAGCGCGCGAACTTGACCCCGAGCGAGGAGCCGCCGCGGCTGGGCTTGACGACGAGCGGGAAGCCGAGCGTCTCCTCCAACCGCCCGAGCGCGTCGGCGGCGCCGAACTCGCGGAAGGCGGTCTGGTTGAAGGCGAACCAGTGGGGGGTGGGCAGGCCGGCTTCGTCGATCGCGTCCTTCGCCTGGACCTTGTCCATGCAGCGGGCGCAGGATGCGGCGCTCGGGCCGGTGAACGGGACGTCGAGGATCTCCAGCAGCTCCTGCACGGTCCCGTCCTCGCCGCCGACCCCGTGCATGGCGACGAAGGCGACATCGGGGCGCTCGGCGACCAGCCGCTTGACCAGGTCGGGGCCGACGTCGATCGCCAGCACCTCGTGGCCGAGCCGGTCGAGCGCGTCCTCGACTCGGGCGCCGGAGCGCAGCGAGACGCCGCGCTCGAGCGAGCGGCCGCCCTTGAGCACGGCGACCTTCACGCTTCCTCCGCCTTGCGGAACGGGACCACGTTCGGCTGCGGCTCCTCGGCCGGCTCGGGGGCGCGGTGCTCGCCGGTCAGGGTCCCGTAGAGCTCGACCTGCTCGGCGATCACCTTGCCGATCCGCCGCACCCCCTCGCGGATTTCGTCGCTGTCGACGCCGCTGAAGTTGAGCCGCATCGAGTGGCTGCCGCGGCCGTCGACGTAGGCGGCCTGCCCTGGGACGAAGGCGACGTCGGCGCGCAGCGCCTTCGCCAGCAGGTCGCTGGTGTCGATGTAATCGGGGAGCGTCGCCCAGATGAAGAGGCCGCCTTCCGGCTCGGTCCAGGTCGCCTCCGCGGGAAAGTAGGTGCGCAGCGCCTCGACCATCGTGTCGCGCCGCCCGCGGTAGATCTCGACCAGGTCGTCGACGTAGCGCTGCCAGCGCCGTTCGGCGAAGTACTCGCGGACGAAGTACTGGGTCAAGGTCGAGGTGCAGAGATCGGCCGCCTGCTTGCCGAGGACGATCTTCTCCATCACCGGCGGCGGCGCCACCGCCCAGCCGAGGCGGATACCGGGGGAGAGGATCTTCGAGAAGGTGCCGAGGTAGATGACGAAGTCGCCACCGTCGAGCTGGTAGAGCGGCGGCATCGGCTCGCCGCCGTAGCGGAGCAGCCCGTAGGGGTTGTCCTCGACCACCAGTAGTTCTTCGGCCCGCGCCAGCTCGACCAGGCGCTGGCGGCGGCGCAGGGACATCGTCACCCCGGCCGGGTTCTGGAAGCTCGGCACGGAGTAGATGAACTTCGGCCGCCGCCCTTCGGAGCGCAGCTCGGCCAGCAGCTGATCGAGCAGCTCGACCTGCATCCCGTCCTCGTCGCATTCGACCTGGACGACGTCGGCCTGGTAGCTGCAGAGGGTCGGGATCGCGCCCGGGTAGGTCGGCGCCTCGCAGATGACGACGTCGCCGGGATCGAGCAGGGTCTTGCAGACGAGGTCGATCGCCTGCTGCCCGCCGGTGGTGACGATGATGTCGTCGGGGTCGGGCAGCATGCCCTCGGCGCCCATCACCTCGAGGATGCAGTCCTTGGTCTCCTCGAAGCCCTCGGTCGGCCCGTACTGCAGCGCCTTCGCCGCCGACTCCTGGGCGATCCGGGTCATCTGCGCGGCGAAGCTCTGCGGCGGGAAGGTCGAGGTATCCGGCAGGCCGCCGGCGAGGGAGATCACTTCCGGCCGCGCGGTGATCGCCATCAGGTCCCGCATCGCCGAGGAGCGCATCACCGTCGTCCGCTCGGCGAACAGGCCGGCGTAGCGCTCGAGGTCGCGGGTGCCGGCGTGGGAGCGGCGGCGATGGGTCGGCTCTGGCACTTCTGCCATCGCTGAAGTGTGGCGGATCGACGCGCGCCCATCGCGGTTGGTTAGGTTTGGGGCGTGGACGTTCTGCAAGAGCTCGGAATCGGGATGGCGGTCGGCATGCTCGCCGGCACCACCGGCACCCACGGATCCGCCCGCGGGCGGATGACGATCCTCGCCGCCGTGATCGGCTTCATCGCCGGCTTCCTGCTCGAAGGGATCCTCGGCGGCGTCCTCGGCCTGATTGGCGCCGCGCTGGCCTGCGTCGTCATCAGCGACCTCGTCTACGGCGCCAGCCGCCGCGAGGGGAGCGGCGGCGGGGCGCTGGCCTTCATCGTCAGCCTGGCCGCCCTGGTAGTGATCGCGATCGCGCTGCTGCTGCCGATCATCGTCATCGTCATCGTCCTGGCGCTGATCTGGCTGGGCGTCTCCCGCCACCGCCGCGCCCAGCGCAAACACGCCGGGCTCCGCGTCCTGCGTTAGCTCTCAGTTGTTCCTTTTCGGGCTCTGACAACGGAAAGGAACAGACGAACGAGCGCCTCCGCGATCATGGGACCGGTGCCGCCCCGCAAGAAGCTCGTCCTCACCTACGTCGACTCGCTCCGCACCGACATGCTCGAACGGGCGATCGCGGAGGAGCGAGCGCCGACCTTCGCGGCGCTGATCGAGCGCGGCGTCCTCATCCCCGACTGCGTCTCCAGCTTTCCCTCCGTCACCCCGGTCGCCAGCGCCGAGATGGTCACCGGCGTCGGTGCCGATCGCCACTGGATCAGCGGCATGAACTGGTACCACCGCCTCGAGCGGCGCTACGTCGAGTACGGCTCCTCGCTGGAGGCGACCCGCGCCTTCGGCGTCTTCCGCGCCCTCTACGACCTCGTCTACAACATGAACCTGGCCCACCTCAGCCCGGAGATCGAGACGGTCTTCGAGAGCCTCGAAGACGCCGGTGAGCGGACCGCCTGCACGCCGTTCCTGATCTACCGCGGCCGGCAGCGGCACGAGGTCTCGCTGGAGGGGCTGCTGAAACGGGCGGTCGACGTGACGAAACTGAAGTTCCACCACCACACCTGGGGACCGACCGACCTCTTCTACGGCGACCTCTACGCGAGCCGCGAGGTGCCCTGCCGCTCGACCTCGATCCCCGGCAATCGCGACGGCTACGCCGCCTGCTGCGGCGCCGAGCTGCTGAAGGAGGACCTCTACGACTTCCTCCTCCTCTCGCTGCCGGACAACGACAACTACTCCCACCAGCACGGCCCGGAGGCGACGGTCGAGTCGATCGCCAAGGCCGACCGCGCCTTCGCCACCTACGCCGAGGAAGCGGGCGGGCTCGACGAGTTCCTCGCCGGCCACGCGGTGATCCTGCTCGCCGACCACTCGCAGACGGAGGTTCACCGCGGCCTGCCGCTGGCCGAGCTGCTGAGCGCCGAGTGGTCGGTCCTGCAGCCCTCCGAGGAGCGCCCCGAGCACTCGCAGCTGGCGGTCAGCCCGACCGGCCGCGCCGCCCACATCTACCTGCTGCCGGGGGAGGGGCCGCGCGCCGAGCCGGCGGAGGTGGCGGCGCGGCTTGGGGTGATCGAGGGCATCGACCTCGTCTGCCGCCTCGAGGGCGACGACGGGATGCCGCTGGTGCGGGAGGCCCCCGGGATGCCGTCGGGCGGAGAGTGGGCGGCGGTCGAACGCGGCGAGGCGACCCTGCGCTTCCGGCCCGGGGGAGAGGTCGGCGACCTGCGCGGCGGCAGCTGGGAGGTGGAGGGGGACCTGGAGGCGCTCGAGGCCGAAGTCAAAGACGGCCGCCTCCGCAGCGAGAGTTACCCCGACCCGCTGGCGCGGGTCTGGTCGGCGCTGGCGGCGCCCCACGCCGGCGACTTCGTCGTCTCCCTCTCGCCCGGGTTCGAGGCGGTCGACTGGGGCGGCGTCAGCCACGCCGGCGGCGGCAGCCACGGGGCGCTGCACGCCGGCGACTCGCTGGGGCCGCTGCTCTTCGTCGGCTGCGGCCCGGAGTCGGCCGAAGAGCGTGAGCAGTGGACGCTGCGCGACGTCGCCCCGGCGATCCTCGAGCACTTCGGGGTGGCGGCGCAGGAGTGAGGCGCGCGGCGCTCCTGATCGCGGTCCTCCTCAGCCTGCTCGCCGCGACGCCGGCTCTCGGAGCTGAGCAGGTGAGCCGCGAGGAAGCGATCGCGGCGGCGGACAAGGACTCGAAGGTCCTCGCCGTGGAACGCGAGCAGGGGCCGCTGGCGGCGAACGCCTCGGTCGACGACGAGGACGGCCGCTGGGAGGTCGCCTACTTCTCCGGCGGCGAGGAGCTGGTCCTCGTCTACGTCGACCTCCACAGCGGCGAGGCAACCGAGTCCTGGACCGGCTACCAGGTCTCCTGGAAGATGGCGCGCGGCTACTCCGGAGCCTTCGGCCACAAGCTGAACGCGCCCTACGTCTTCATCCCCCTCTGCCTGATTTTCCTGATCGGGCTGGTCGACTGGCGCCGCCTCCGGCGCGTCGCCAACCTCGACCTCCTCGTCTTGCTCGGCTTCGGCGTCTCCCACTACTTCTTCAACCGAGCCGAGATCGGCGTCTCGGTGCCGCTCGTCTATCCGGTGCTCCTCTACCTCCTCGGCCGCAGCCTCTGGATCGGGCTGCGGGGAAGGGGCGAGGGCCTGCGGCCGGTCTGGCCGGTCGTCTGGATGCTAGTCGCCGCCCTCTTTCTGATGGGCTTCCGCGTCGGCCTCAACGTCGCCGACTCCGGCGCGATCGACGTCGGCTACGCGGGCGTGGTCGGCGCCGACAAGATCACCCACGGCGAGCCGATCTACGACAACTTCCCCGACGACATCTCCTCCGGCGACACCTACGGCCCGGTCAACTACCTCGCCTATGTCCCCTTCGAGCTGATCTGGCCGAACCAGGGCGAATGGGACGACCTCCCCGCAGCCCACGCCGCCGCAATCCTCTTCGACGTAGCGGTGTTCACTTTCCTCATCCTCCTGGGTCTCCGCATCCGCCCGGGCCCCGAGGGCCAACGCCTAGCAGCAACCCTCGCCTTCGGCTGGGCCGCCTTCCCCTACACCGCCTACGTCCTGGAGTCCAACTCCAACGACTCATTGGTCGCTGCGCTCCTACTGGCCACCCTGTATTTCGCAGCAAAGCCCTTGGCCCGTGGAGCGCTGCTAGCCAGCGCCGTCTGGGCCAAGTTCGTAGCCGCCCCGCTCGGCCCGATGCTGCTGACCTACCGACCCGGCTCCGAAGCACTCCCCAAATCAGACGGTCTGAGTTCGGCCGAGGGTGTCCGAGTACGACCCCGCACGCAGGACACCCTCGGCCGCCCAGCGCTTCTGTTCATCCTCGGAGCGCTCCTAGTGACCACCGCTGTTCTCCTCTGGCCAACCCTCAACCCAGGCCTCCACACCTTCTACGACCGCACGATCGCCACCCAAGCCGGCCGAGACTCCCCCTTCAGCATCTGGGGCCAAGCCCCATCACTAGAACCAATCCGCATCGCACTGCTCGCCCTCACCGCCGCGGCGTCCCTGGCCTTCGCCTTCATCCCCCGAAACAAGTCCCTGTTCCAACTCGCAGCCCTATCAGCAGCCCTACTGATCCTCTTACAGCTGACCCTCCACCACTGGTTCTACCTATACATAGTCTGGTTCTACCCACTGCTCCTCATCGCACTGGCAGCATCACCTGCCGGAACGAGTCGGCCAGGCCCCGCTCGTTCACGTCGACAAGAGCCCCCATCACCCAAACGTCCTCCTCAGCCGTCTCGAACCGAGTCGGCATCTGCGTGATCATTGAGCGCAGTGCCTGCTCGGGCTTGACCCCGAGGACGCTGGTTCGGGAGCCGGTCATGCCGACGTCGGAGACGTGCGCGGTGCCGCCGGGGAGGACGCGGCCGTCGGCGGTGGGGACGTGGGTGTGGGTGCCGAAGACCGCGGCGACGCGGCCGTCGAGGTGCCAGCCCATCGCCACCTTCTCGCTCGAGACTTCGGCGTGGAAGTCGACGATCACCGCGTCCTGCTCGTGGTGGCTGAGGATCGAGTCGACGGTGTCGAAGGGGGAGCGGGCGACGCGGAGGCCGACGCCACCGCTGAGGTTGACGACCCGCACTTTCATCCCGCCGGCCTCGACGACGGTGTGGCCGCGGCCGGGGTTCGCCTGCGGGTAGTTGGCCGGCCGCACCACCCGCTCCTCGTTGTCGATGAAGTCGTAGGCCTCGCGGTGGCGGTAGACGTGGTTGCCGGTGGTGATCACGTCGGCGCCGGAGTCGAAGAGGTCGTTGGCGGTCCGCTGGGTGATGCCAACGCCCCCGGCCGAGTTCTCACCGTTGACGATGACCAGGTCCGGCGAGTGCTCCTCCCGCAGCGCCGGCAGCACTTCGCGCAACCCTGCCCGCCCGGGGCTGCCGACGACGTCACCGATGAATAGGGCCCGCATCGGCAATGACCCTATCTGCGAGATTGACCGGGATGGCCGATCCAGGGGCGACGGCAGCGATCTTGAAGCGGGCGCTGGACTACCCGTACGCGGCGCCGGACCGGCCTTACCTCTATCGAGACGGGCAGGCACATGAGCCGCCGCCAGCCGGCTTCGACCTCACCGGCCGCACGCCGCTGCTCTCCTACGGGGCCAACTCAGCCCCCGAGGCCCTCGCCCGAAAGCTGGTCGCGCTCCCGGGGATCGAGCTGCCGGTGATGCGCGCGGAGCTGGAGGGCTTCGACGTCGTCTACTCCGCCCACGTCTCTCCCTACGGAGCGGTGCCGGCGACGCTGCACGAGAGCCCTGGCACGACGGCTCCGATCTTCGTCATCCACCCGACGCCGGAGCAGCGGCAGCTCCTCACCGCGAGCGAGCCGAACTACGACCTGGTCGAGGTGAACGGCACGGCCGCCTACCGCAGCAAGCACGGCTGCCTCCACCTCGACGGCTCGCCGGTAGCGCTGGCGGCGGTGCGCTCAAGTGGACGAGCCCTGCCGGAGCTCGACGAGCCGTCGGTGCTCGAGCGGGTGCGCGCCGCGGTCGCGCCCGACCTCGACCTCGTCGCTTTCGTCCGCGAGTGCGTGGAACGCGGAGGGATCAGACCGCTGCGAATCGACGCAGGGCGAGCCTGGCGATAGCGGCGTAGGCGATGAAGAGGACGGCCAGGTGCAGCAGCGGGCCGCCGATTCCCGGGCCGCTCGCGTCGAGCGCCGCCTGGATCGCTTCCAGCGCCGGCTTGAAGGGGAAGAGCGCGGTCAAGTAGCGGATCGCGTCGAAGACGCCGGCGCCGACTGCGCCCGAAGGCACCAGCGAGAGGAAGGCGACGGGCAGGGTCACCATGAAGGCGAGGAGCGAGACCGCGCGCACCTCGCGCGCCGCCGCTCCGAGTGCCGCCCCGGCCGCCCCGAGCGCCGCTGCCGCGACGACGATCGCCGCCAGCCAGAGACCGACACGGCTGAGGTCGAGGGGGACGAAGATCTTCATCCCCAGCAGCATCAACAGCGTCACCACAAGCCCGGCCACCACCCCGAGCAGGACCTTCTCGGCGAGCAGGCCGCTCTCCGAGACGAGGCCGCGGGTCAGCCGCGCGAAGGCGTTCTCCTCCCGCTCCAGCGCCAGCGACCCAGCGACGAGGAGGACGACGACGAAGGCGAGCGTGAGCGTTGCGGCGACTGCGATCGCGAAGATTTCCAGCGGCGGGCTCTCGCCCCCGACCACCACCTTGTCGACGGCGATCGGCTGGGCGAGGCGGTCGATCAGCGGCTTCGCGACGTCGAGGTTGTCGCGCGCCTGCGAAGCGAAGTCGGTCACCTCTTCGAGCGAGGGCCGCAGCCGCGGCGGCAGCGCCGGGGCGACGGTTTCGAGGATCCGCGCGCTCGCCTTCAGGCCGAGGATCGGGATCGATTCCCCGAGCACCTCGAAGCGGCCGCCGTTGACGATCAGCCCCAGGTAGCGTCCGCCTTCGTTGCCGATCCGCCGCGCGATCCGCAGGTTCGCTTCCGCCAGCAGGGTCGTGATCCGGTCGTCGACGAGTTCCGCCTTGACCGCGTTTTCCTCGTTGACGAGGATTTCGACTTCCGGCACTCCCGGGGTCAGGGTCGAGAGCGAGTTGATCTTGTTGACGAGGTCGGAAGGCAGTACCAGCGCCGCCAGCACGTCGCCCGATTCCACCTTCTCCAGCGCTTCGTCACGGTCGTCGACGAAGACGCACTCGACCCGGGCGCAGATCTGCTCCTTCACGTTCGACTTCGGCAGCTCGGCGCCGCCGACGTTGATCCGCGTGTTCGGCGGCACTTCGTTCAGGAAGGCCACCCGCGGGTCCTCCGGCCCGCGCGAGACCGCGAATCCGACGAGGACCGCGATCAGGATCGGATAGGCGACCAGCAGCACCGCCTGCAGGGGAGAGCGGCGGAGGATCTGCAGGTCCTTCAGCAGCAGCCAGCGGACGCCGCCCATCAGTGCCCCCGGTGTTGCAGGTAGGCGACGAAGGCGGTCTCGAAGTCGCGGTCGGCCGACTCGGGAGCCTCGCCGCGGACCGCCTCGCGCAGCTCCTCTGCGGATCCGTCGAAGAGGGACTCGCCGTCGGCGAGCACGAGCACCCGGCCTCCGTAGCGCTCGGCCTCCTGGATGTCGTGGGTCGAGAAGATCACCGTCGTGCCGCCCCCCGCCAGCCCGGAGACGAACTCCCACAGCCGCGCCCGCTGCCGTGGGTCGAGCCCGACGCTGGGCTCGTCGAGCAGCAGCACCGCCGGCCGCGAGAGCAGCCCGATCGCGATGTTGATCCGCTGCTGGTTGCCGCCCGAGAGCCGGGCGACGATCTCCCGCCGCCGCTCCCGCAGCCCCGTCAGCTCCAGCATCTCCTCGGCCGAGGCGCGCGGGTCTTCGTGCCGCTCCAGGCGCGCGAACAGGAGGAGGTTCTCTTCGACGGTCAGCCGTCGATATAGAGCTGCCTGCTGCGGGACCCAGCCGACGGCGCCGCTGCCGACGCTGACCTCGCCTGCGTCCGGGCTCGAGATCCCCGCGAGGATCGAGAGCAGCGTCGTCTTGCCGGCGCCGTTGGGCCCGATGACGGCGACGAGCTCCCCGGGGCCCGCTTCCAGCGAGACGCCCCGCAAGGCTTCGCGATCGCCGTAGCGCTTGACCAGCCCCTGTGCCTGCACCGCGAGAAAGCTACTGGCAGTTCCCTAGACTCGTGGGCGATGCCCTTCCCAAGTACCCGTCTGCGCCGGATGCGGCGCACCGACGCGCTGCGGGGTCTCGTCCGCGAGACCGAGCTGACTCCGGGCCACCTGATCCAGCCCGCCTTCGTCGTGGCCGGCGAGGGGGTGCGCGACGAGGTCCCGTCGATGCCGGGAATCGCCCGCCTTTCGATCTCGAACCTGGTCGAGGAGGCGGGGGAGGTCGCGGCCGCCGGGGTCGGCGCGCTGATGCTCTTCGGCGTCCCGTCGGTCAAGGACGAGTTCGGGACCGCCGCCTACGACGACGAGGGGATCGTGCAGATGGCGGTGCGGGCGCTGAAGGACGCGCACCCGGGCCTGGTCGTGATCACCGACGTCTGCCTCTGCGAGTACACCTCCCACGGCCACTGCGGGGTGATCCGCGAGGGCAGCACCGAGGTCGACAACGACATCAGCGTCGAGCTGCTGGCCAAAACCGCTCTCTCCCACGCCGAGGCCGGCGCCGACGCGGTCGCCCCGAGCGACATGATGGACGGGCGGGTTGGCTCGATCCGCCACCAGCTCGACGAGGAGGGGCATAGCGACGTCCCGATCGTCGCCTACAGCGCGAAGTACGCCTCCGCCTACTACGGCCCCTTCCGCGACGCCGCCGAATCGACGCCGGAGTTCGGCGACCGCCGCGGCTACCAGATGGACCCGGCCAACGCGGCCGAAGCGGTGCGCGAGGCAGAGCTCGACCTCGACGAGGGGGCCGACATGGTGATGGTGAAGCCCGCCCTCCCTTACCTCGACGTCGTGCGCCGGGTCAAGGATGCGACTGGCGCCCCCGTCGCCGCCTACCACGTCTCCGGCGAGTACTCGATGCTGAAGGCCGCCGCCGCCAACGGCTGGATCGACGAGCGCGCCGCCGTGACCGAGGCGCTGACCTCTGTCCGCCGCGCCGGCGCCGACGCGATCGTCACCTACTACGCGAAGGAGGCCGCAGAGTGGCTTCGGTGAAAGTGCCGCAGTCGAAGGCGCGCAGCCGCAAGGACGGCTCCGCGATCCCGCTCGACGAGGCCGACAAGCGGCTGATGAACCTGCTGCAGTCGCGCTTCCCGCTCGACCCCGAGCCGTTTGCGATCGTCGCCGCCGAGGCGGAGCTGGACCTCGACGACGTCCTCGCCCGGACCCAGCGCCTGCTCGACGGCCGGATCATCCGCGAGATCACGCCGATCTTCGACACCCGCGCGCTCGGCTACGAGTCGATGCTGGTCGCGGCCAAAGTCGACGCCGAGAACCCGCAGCGGGCGGCCCGGATCGTCAACGCCCACCCCGGCGTCTCCCACAATTACCTGCGCACCCACGACTTCAACATGTGGTTCACGATCGCCACCCCGCCGGACTCGCAGCTCGGGTTGAAGGGGACGCTGGAAGCGCTGATGGCGGAGACCGGGGCGGAGTCGATGCGGGAACTGCCGACCCTGACCCTGTTCAAGATCAACATGAACCTGGAGATGGAGAAGGGGACCGACGCCCTCGCCGCCGCGGTCGAGGCGGCGCCGCCTCGGGAGCTGGAGCCGCAGCCCTACGACGAGGACGACATCGCCCTGATCCGCGCCCTGCAGGGGCCGATGGAGGCGACCGCCCGCCCCTACGACGCCGCCGCGCAGGAGCTGGGGATCTCGACCGAGGAGCTGCTCGACCGCCTGCGCGCGATGGTCGACCGCAAGATCCTTCGCCGCGTCGCCGCGATCCTCTACCACCGCCGCGCCGGCTTCTCCGCCAACGGGATGGGGGTCTGGAAGGTGCCCGAGGAGGAGATCCTCACCACCGGCGCCAAGATGGCCTCCTTCCGCGGCATCTCCCACTGTTACCAGCGCCCGACCTACGAGGACTGGCCCTACAGCGTCTTCACGATGGCCCACGGCCGCTCGAAGGAAGAGTGCGATGCGATCCTCGACTCGATCGCCGAGGAGTGCGGGATGGGCCCGGACGATCGCGCCACCCTCTACTCCTCGACCGAGTACAAGAAGATCCGCCTTCGCTACTTCACCGACGACTACGAACGCTGGGAAGCCGAGCATTCGTGAGCTTCAGCTGTGACTGACCTCTTCGGGCGGGCGCAGCAGGTTCTTCCCGGCGGTGTCAACTCGCCGGTCCGGGCGATGCGGCAGATCGGCCGCGACCCGGTCTTCGTGGAACGCGCCGAAGCCTGCTGGCTCTTCGACGTCGAGGGCAACCGCTACGTCGACTGGATCGGCTCCTGGGGCCCGATGATCCTCGGCCACGCCGAGCCCGCCGTGGTCGCGGCGGTGATCGAAGCGGCGAAGCGGGGGACGAGCTTCGGCGCCGCCACCCTGGAGGAGGTGCGGCTGGCCGAGGAGGTGGCCTCGCGCTTCCCCTCGGTCGAGATGCTGCGTATGACCAGCTCCGGGACCGAGGCGGCGATGAGCGCGGTGCGGCTGGCGCGGGCGCTCACCGGCCGCGAGGTCGTCGTCAAGTTCGCCGGCGCCTACCACGGCCACTCCGATGGGCTGCTCGCCGACGCCGGCTCGGGCCTGGCGACGTTGGGCGTGCCCGGCAGCCCAGGCGTCACCGCGGCGCAGGCGGCGGCGACCGTGGTGGTGCCGTGGAACGACCGCGAGGCGGTGGTGCGGGCGCTGCGCGAGCACGAGGTCGCGGCCCTCTTGGCCGAGCCGATCGCCGCCAACATGGGCGTCGTCCCTCCCGCCGACGGCTTCCTCGAGTTCCTCCACGAGGCGACCCGCGAGGCGGGGGCGCTGCTCGTCTTCGACGAGGTGATCACCGGCTTCCGCGTCGCCCGCGGCGGGGCGCAGGAGCTGCTCGGCGTCGAACCGGACCTGACGGTGATGGGAAAGATCATCGGCGGCGGCCTGCCGGCGGCGGCGTACGGCGGCCCGTGTAAATACATGGAACGGATCGCCCCCGCCGGCGACGTCTACCAGGCGGGCACCCTCTCCGGCAACCCGCTCGCGGTCGCTGCGGGGTTGGCGACGCTGGAGCAGCTCGACGCCCCCGCCTACGAACGGTTGGGGGCGTTGACCGACCGCCTCACCCAGGGCTTCGAAGCGCTTGCCGTCGACCGTCCCCTCCAGGTCGCCGCCGCCCCCGGCCTCGTAACCCTCTTCTTCAGCGAAGCCCCGGTCGTCGACTTCGCCACCGCCACCGCCTGTGACGTCGAGGCCCACGCCGCCTTCTGCCGCGCCCTCCTCGACCGCGGCGTCTACCCGCCCCCGGCCCAATACGAGGCCTGGTTCGTCTCCCTCGCCCACGACGAGGCGACGATCGACCAGACCCTCGAAGCTGCCGCCGAGGCCCTCGGCGAGGCGCTGCGATGAACGCCCTGCAGGCGCTCGCCGAGCAGCTCCGCAGTGAGGAGACACCGATCTCGCCCCATGTCGTCGACCCGGCCGAGCCACCGACGCTGGGGGAGCTTGCCGCCTCCGGACCCGGCGCGGCCGCGGCGCCGGCCGAGTACGCCCTCGTCGTCGAGGCGGTCCGCGAGGGCTACCTCCTCCACTACGGGGAGCCGCGCCTGCTCGCGGGCCACGACGCCGACCTCGCCCTCCTCGCCGGCGACTACCTCTACGCACTCGGCCTCGACCGCCTCGCCGCCCTCGGCGACACCGGCGCCGTCGCCGTCCTCTCCAACCTGATCAGCGAATGCGCCCGCCTCCACGCCGAGCGTGAAGTAGAGCGCATTCCCGAGCTCTGGCGAAAATCCGCCGAGGAGATCGCCGCCGGAGCGGCGATTTCTACGGAGACGGATATGTGTGACGCAGGTCACACCGCCTAAGCAATAAACTGCGAAGCCCTACGCGGACCTATCTGTGGCTGACGACGCGAACAAGGTAAACGGGGCCGACGAGGCGCCCATCAAGGAGCGGGTAAAGCCCGACCCTCCCGGCTATTTCGAGGGGGAGTCGATGACGCGCCGCCACGTCTTCACGGTCGCGTCCCAGGCGCTGGGCGGGCTCGCCGCCGCCGGGATCGTGCTTCCCGCGGTCGGCTTCGCGGTCGCCCCGATCTTCCACCGCGGCAAGGAGCGCTGGGAGGCGGTCGGCCCGACCGGCGACTTCGTCGAGGACACCTACCGCCAGGTCGTCTTCACCGAGACCGAGGGGATCGGCGACGCCGGCAAGACCACCGCCTACGTGCGCAAAAGCTCCGAGCAGCTGGGTGAAGAACCCGGCAAGTTCGTCGCCGTCTCCAACCGCTGCGCCCACCTCGGCTGCCCGGTCCGCTTCGTCGAGGCCGCCGGCAACTTCATCTGCCCCTGCCACGGCGGTGTCTACGACTTCCAGGGCAAGCGAATCGGCGGCCCGCCGGTGCGGCCGCTGGACCAGTTCCAGACCCGCGTCCGCAAGGGCCAGGTCGAGGTCGGCCCCCGCTACAGCGTCACCTCGCAGATGGAGCCGGTCCGCGCCCGCGATCCCGGGGAGTTCACCGGCGGGATCTGGGAATACCTCTACCCGCCGCGTCCGTCCACCTTCCCAGCGCCCTGATGCCGAGCTTCCCGAAACCCAAGATCCCGGACGCCGTCGTCCCGCCACCGCTGCGCAAACCGGGCAAGCCCGGCACCGGCGGCACCCCGAAGGGGCAGGCGCCAACCGATCTGAAGCAGGCCCCCGAGCGCAAGAGCGCCGGCGACAAGATGCTCGAGGTCGGCAAGGAAGCGCCGATCGACGCGCTCGGCTGGGTCGACCAGCGCCTCGCCGCCAGCGGCTTCCTCACCGGGATGCTCTTCCGCAAGGTGCCGAAGGGGACCAATTGGTTCTACACGCTCGGCTCCGCGACCCTCTTCGCCTTCATCGTCCAGGCCACCACCGGCGTCTTCCTGGCGATGTTCTACACGCCCTCTGCCACCCAGGCCTACTCCTCGATCGCCCACATCAACAACGAGGTCCCGCTCGGCCAGCTGGTGCATGGCATGCACAAGTGGGGCTCCAGCGTGATGGTGATCCTGATCTTCCTCCACATGGGCCGGACCTTCTTCTTCGGCGCCTACAAGTACCCGCGGGAGCTGAACTGGGTGATCGGCGTCGTGCTGCTGATCCTGACGATGACGATGGCCTTCACCGGCTACCTGCTGCCGTTCGACCAGCGCTCCTTCTGGGCCTCGATCGTCGGCATCAACATCAACGGCACCGGCCCGGTCGTCGGCCCGTATCTGAGCGACTTCCTCCGCGCCGGCCCTGAGTTAGGGGCGACGACCCTCTCGCGCTTCTACGCGATCCACATGCTGCTGGTGCCGGGGGCGATCATCGCCCTGATCGGCGCCCACATGTACCTGGTCGTGAAGCTGGGGACGACCGCTCCGCCTTGGGTCAAAGCCGAGCGCCCGAAGGTTGCCGCCCCGGTCGCGCAGCTCGACGCCGGCGCCAACGGCAACGGCCGCGTCAACGGCAATCGCGTGAACGGCGCCCCGGTCGACGGAGAGGGCGACGGAGGGACGGCGCTGTGAAACCCCAGGACAAGCAGGCCTATCTCGAGGAGTACGAGCTGCTGAAGAAGAAGGGGAAGCCGTTCTTCCCCTACGCGGTGATGAAAGACTCGGTGATGGCGCTGATCGTCGTCGCCGTGATCATCGCGATGTCGATCATCCTCGGCGCCGAGCAGGGCCCGAAGGCGGACCCGACCTCGACCACCTACGTGCCGCGCCCCGAGTGGTACTTCTTCTTCCTCTTCGAGCTTCTGCGCGTGATCAAACCGCCGGAGCTGGTCCCGATCGCGACGATCGGGATCCCGACGATCTGCATGGTCCTGCTGCTGTTGCTGCCGTTCTACGACCGCGGCCCGGAGCGGCGTCCCGAGCGCCGGCCGATCGCCACCACGGCGGGGATCATCACGATCATCGCGATGGCCTACCTCACCTACCTCGGCGCCACCGGCGGCGCCCCGACCGAGGTCGAGATGCAGGTCTCGAAGAAATACGAAGCCGGCAAAGAGGTCGTCGCCGGCGCCGGCTGCCTCGCCTGCCACAAGCTTGGCGAGAACGGCAACAACGGGCCCGGTCCCGAACTGACCCACATCGCCTCCCGGATCCCCCGGGCTGCGATCATTCGCTCGGTTGAAATCGGCCCGGGCATCATGCCCTCGTTCCGCGATCTGCCACCGAAGAAAATCGAACAGCTCGCGGACTTCCTCTCCTCGCTCGATTAGCTCGGCGGTCGGGACGGGGCCCGCGCCCTGAATCCCATGGACACGATCAACGACAACCGCCAATCGCCGGACTTCGCCGGCCAGGTCAACCGCATGTTCGACCGCGTCGCCGGCCGCTACGACGCGCTCAACTCGGTGATGACCGCGGGCCTGCACCACCGCTGGCGCGAGCGCGCCGCGGCGAAGACGGGGCTCGGCCCGGCGGGCTCCGCCCTCGACATCTGCTGCGGCACCGGTGACATGGCGCTGGAGCTGGCGAAGCTGGTGGCGCCGGGTGGCCACGTCGTCGGCTGCGACTTCTCCGAGCCGATGCTGGACCTGGCCCGGGAGAAGGCGGCGGAGCGCGGCGTCGGTGGGCTCCGCTTCGAGTGGGCCGACGCGCTCGAGCTTCCCTACGACGGCGAGCGCTTCGACGCCGTCACCGTCGGCTTCGGGGTCCGCAACCTCGCCGACCTCGACCGGGGCCTGCGCGAGATGGCCCGCGTCCTGAAGCCGGGCGGCCGCGCCGTCATCCTCGAGATCACCCAGCCCGCCCGGCCGCCACTGTCGCTCTTCTACTCGCTCTGGTTCGACCGGATCGTGCCGCTGCTCGGCGCCCTCTCCAGCAACCCCGAGGCCTACTCCTACCTGCCGGAGTCGGTCCGCAGCTTCCCCAGCCCCCGTGGCCTGGCGGAGAAGATGGACGACGCCGGCTTCAAAGGCATCCGTTACACGGTGCTGGCGGGCGGCATCATCGCCATCCACAGCGGCGTCCGCGGCTGAGCCGGTGACCCGCCCGTCCTCGGTGCCGCCGCCGGTGACGGCGGTCCTCGACGCCTCCAGCCGCTGGCTGCCGGCTCGTCTCGGCGAGGTCGAGGAACTGCTGCGAGAGGCGATCGCCGATTACGGCGAGGCGCTGGGCGAAGACGCCGGCGCCACCCTCGACGCCGGCGGCAAGCGGCTGCGGCCGATGCTGGTCCTGCTCTGCGCCGGGCCGGAGGGGAGCGCTGCCGCGGTTCGCGCCGCCGCCGCCATCGAGCTGATCCACATGGCGACCCTCGTCCATGACGACGTCCTCGACGACGCCCCGCTTCGGCGCGGGCTGCCGACCGTCGCCGCCACCTCCGGCCGCGACCGCGCCGTCGCCACCGGCGACCTCCTCTTCTCCCGCGCCTTCGGCCTCCTCGCCGATGCCGGCGACGCGCGCGCGGTCAGCCGTCTCGCCGATGCCTCCGTCGCGCTCGCGCAGGGGGAGCTTCTCCAGCGCCAGGATGCGTTCGACCTCGGCGTCAGCGAGGAGCGCTACCTCGCCCGCTGCCAGCTGAAGACCGGGCGCCTGTTCGAATGCGCGTGCCTGCTCGGCCGCGATGACGAGGCTTTGCGGGACTTCGGCTCCGGGATCGGGCTTGCCTTTCAGCTGCTCGACGACGTCCTCGACGTCAGCGGCCCGCCGGAGCGGACCGGTAAGGCGCGCGGGACGGACCTACTCGACGGCACCGTGACCATGCCCTTGATCGAGGCCGCGAAGGCCGACCCGGGCATCCGCGAAGTTGACCTGCCGTCCCTTGACGCCAAAGCAGCCGAGGGCCTCTGCAACCGCATCGCCGCCACCGGCGCCCTGGAGCGGGTCCGCGCCCGCGCCCTGGAGATGGTCGCCGAGTCGAAGCGCTCCCTCGAGCGCTCTGACTTCGCCCCAGAACAGCGCCACCTCCTGAACCTCGTCGCCGACGGCGTCGTCCAGCGCTACTCCTAATTAGGGCTCTTGCCAAGTCGCCCCAGTTGGAGCGGCCGGCTGATCACTGCTCCTGCTGCGTCGGGCGGACGAGGACCTCGTTGATGGCCACGTGGCGCGGACGCGTCACCACGTAGGCGATCGCGTCGGCGATGTCCTCGGATTGGAGGATGTCCATCTCGACGAAGCGGCTGCGGATCTGCTCCTCGATCTCCGGGCGGTTGTGGCTCTGCAGCTCGGTGTCGACGGCGCCCGGCTCGACCAGCGAGACCCGCAGGTGCTTTCCGGTCACCTCCTGCCGCAGCGACTCGCTGAAGGCGCCTACCCCGTGCTTCGTTGCGTTGTAGACGCCGCTGCCTTTGCGCGCCATCCGGCCCGCGACCGAGGAGATGTTGACCAGGTCGGCGACCCGGCGTGGCTCCCCTTCGGCCGCTTCGAGCAGGTGGGGGAGGGCGGCGTGGGCGGTGTAGAGAAGGCCGAGCAGGTTGACCTCGATCATCTGCTCCCATTCCTCGACCGGCGCATTCTCGATCGGGCCCAGCAGCATCACGCCCGCGTTGTTGACGAGGACGTCGAGCCGGCCCAGCTCCTCGACCGCACGCGCGACCGCCGTCTGTGCCTGCTCGCGATCGCTGACGTCGGCCTCGATTGGCAGCGCCGTTCCGCCCGCATCGGCGATCGCGCTCCCGAGGCTCTCGAGCCGATCCGGCCGCCGCGCGACCAGGGCCACGCTCGCGCCCCGTGCCGCCAGCGCCTTCGCGGTCGCCTCGCCGATCCCGCTCGAGGCTCCGGTGACCAGCGCGACGGTGTCCTTGAGGCTGTCGTCGGGCATCACCAACTCTCAAACCCCCTGGGCGGCAATCGAAAACCCGCTCGGCCGAAAGTGATCCGGGCACAGAGCCGTCCCGTTACCATGGGCAAGATGCCAGGAAACATCGGACTTCCAGAGATCGCCGTCGTCCTCATCATCGCCCTGCTGGTCTTCGGCCCGAAACGCCTGCCCGAGCTGGGCCGCAGCCTCGGCCGCGGCATCCGCGAGTTCAAAGGCTCGATCGGCGGCGACCACGACGATGACGAGAAGGCGGCGCTGGACGCGCCGGAGCCGCGGTCGGCGCCGGAGCCCGGGACGGTGGCGGAGCCCGAGTCGGAGCCGGCGAAGGTCCACGGCGACCCGGCCGACGCGGAGATCATCCGCAACAAGCCCAGCTGAGGCGGAGGATGGCCCGCCGCGTCAAGGCGGTCTCCCACGAGGATCGCCTCACTCTCGTCGAGCACCTCGACGAGCTGCGCTCCCGGCTGATCGTCTGCATCCTCGTCTTCGTCGCCGCCCTCGCCCTCTGCTTCTGGCAGAACCACCTGCTGCTGGAAATCGCCCAGGGGCCGCTGCCCGACGACCATGACCAGCTGATCACCTTCGGCGTCACCGAGCCGTTCACCACCACCCTCACCGTCTCCGCCTACGGCGCCATCGTCCTCTCGCTGCCGATCGTCCTCTGGCAGCTCTACGCCTACGTCCTCCCGGCCTTCAGCGAGACCGAGCGGCGGGTGATCCTGCCGATCCTGCTGCTCTTCCCATTCCTCTTCCTCGCCGGCATCGCCTTCGCCTACTTCATCGTCATGCCGGCGGCGCTGAACTTCCTGCTCGACTTCAACGACGGCCAGTTCAACATCCAGCTGCGCGCCCGCGAGTACTACGGCTTCTTCTCGATGACCGAGATCGCCCTCGGCCTGATCTTCCAGCTGCCGCTGGCGATCCTCGCCGTCACCCGGCTCGGGATCGTCAGCGTCGAGCAGCTCAGCAAGAACCGCCGCTACGCCTATCTGGTGATCGCGATCGTCGCCGCCGCGCTGCCCGGAGTCGACCCGATCACGATGCTCATTGAGATGGTTCCGCTGCTTGTTCTGTACGAGTTGAGTATCTTGCTTGCTCGAGCTCTGGGGCGGCCAGAGCAGAGCGGCGGGCTGGCACAGCCCTCCCCGCAGGAGTAGGGAGAGAGCAGTGGCGAAAGGCAAAGACGAGCACAAGATGCTGTTCGACCTGCGCGGTGGCCGGCGCGGGCAGGTCGTCAAGGTCGTCTACGCGCTGCTCGCCGTGCTCATGGGCCTCAGCCTCTTCCTCGTCATCGGCGGCTTCAACCTGGCCGAACTCTTCAACAGCACCAGCAGCACCGGCGACGCCGCCAAGCCCTATGAAGAACAGGCCGAGCGGATCGAAGTCAAACTGAAAAAAGATCCCGACAACCCCGACCTCCTGCTCTCGCTAACCCGCGCCCAGGTCAGCGCCGGCAACGCCCAGGTGACGGTCGAACCGAACGGGACGCAGAGCTTCCCCGTCGACGCGGTGCAGGACTACCAGGAAGCCAACCAGACCTGGTCGGAATACCTCAAAGTGACCGACGAGCCCAACGCCAGCCTGGCACTGCTGATGTCTCCGACCTTGATCAAACTGGCGGAACTGGCGCGCTCGTATACGGAAGCAGACGCGAACCTCGATGCGGCAGTCGAAGCCCAGCGCATCGTCTCCGAACAGCGCCCCTCCTTGAACGCCTTCACGACCCTCGCCTACTACACCTACTTCACGGGGGACTTCGCCGCCGCCGAAAAGGCGGAAAAGGAAGCGAAGAAGCTCGCCAGCGGGAAACCCGAAGTCGAAGCGATCGAAAAACAGCTCGGCACGATCGAGAAAAACGCCCGCAAATATGTCGCCGCGAAAGAAAAAGCCGAAAAAGAAGCGAAAGCGGCCGGCGGCAACGGGAAACCTGGAGCGATCGAACCGGGCGAAAACCCCTTCGGCGGCGGGGCGGGGTTGAGTGGGCCGTGAAGGGCTCGAACCTTCGACCTTGAGATTAAGAGTCTCCTGCTCTACCAACTGAGCTAACGGCCCGTGGGCGGGCAATTATAGGAAGCTCGGCCGCCCGGGCGGTGGCCAGCCGCTATTTCGAGCGGCAGTATTTTTCGACGAGGCCGTCGACCACGGTCCCGCCTTCGAAAGTGAAGCGGCCGTGGGTCTGGAGGATGTGGTCGCTGCAGCGGGCCGAGACGTAGCTGCGCTGCTCGCCCCCGGCGCGGTAACGGCGACCGATCTCGGCGTCGATGTGGGTGATCGCCCCGAAGCCGCCAGCGATCGCCGGCACGTCGATCCGGGCGCGGTAGCGGAAGCCGCCGCGGCGCTGTTCGATCGGGACCGAGATCGCGTAGGCCTGAGTGGCGGGGGTGGCGATCTGAGCGTGGAGGACGACCGTCGGCCGGCCCTCGGCATCCCTCGGCCCGTTGAAGATCGTCAGCGGCGAGGTCGATTCGACCGGGCCCTGGTCGCGGAAGGCGACGTAGGTCCCGATGTGGCCGGTGCCGACGACCGCCCCCCGGCAGATCCGCCGCGCTTCCTCGGTACCCACATCGTCGATCGATTCCGGCGCGCAAGCCGGCAGCCCGGCGACGCTGAGCCGGCCGTCGCGGTCGAAGTCGATCAGAGCCTGTTCGAGGCGGGGCGGCTTGCCGCCGCTGCGCGAGGAGATGCTCACCTGGCCGTGGAACTCGATCGGGGCGAACTGGCGCTTGGGCAGCGTCTGCGGCTGGAAGCCGCCGTCGGCCCGCAGGACCACGTCTTCGACCTTGACCACCGCCCCGGAGGCGACGGCGGCGGCGAAAGCCGCGACGGCAAGTGCCAGCAGGAGCCCCCTCAGCGCGGGTTGTGACATGGCGAGGTGAGCGTGGTCGGGAAGCGATCGCCGTTGGTGAAGGTCAGGGTGCCGTCGACCTGCAGGCGGCCGCCGGAGCAGTGGGCGGTGACGTACCCGATCTTCTTGCCGCTGCGCTTGCGGACGGCGCCGATGCTCGCTTCGGCCAGCGTCGGCGCCCCGAAGCCGCCGGCGACCTCGGGCATCTCGACCCGCACGTGGAACCCGTAGCGCCCCTTGCTCACCCGCTCGACCACGATCGGAACCAGCAACGCCTGCGGCGCGGGGATCGTCTCGTAGGCATGGGCGAGCAGCGTCGGCTTGCCGCCGGCCGGGGCGGTGTTGAAGAAGGAGATGGGCGAGGTGATCTGGAACGGCTCCCGGCCCGGCATCGTCACCAGCGCCTTCCCGGTCCCCTTGCCGACCAGCGCGGCTGCGCAACGCTTGCGGGCCTGCGACGGCGTCGCCCCTTCCAGCTTCGCCCGCGGGCAGGTGGGGAAGGCCTTGCTGTTGACGGCCCCGTGTTTGTCGATGAGGAAATCGATCGCGTCCAGCGTCGGCGGGGTCGAGCCGTCTTTCGTCCTCACTTTGGTGATGCTGCTGAGCGTGATCGGCGCGTTGCCCGTGGCCGGCAGCTCACGCGGCTGCATGTCCACGGTCGCGGTGACGCAGAGGGGCCCGACGCAGGCCCCGCCGGCCGATGCCAAGGCGCCGCCGATCAGCGCCAGCGCAATGGCGAGAACCGCGACTCTTGCCAGATTTCCTCTCAATCAGCGCCCCTTGCAGGGTTTGAACACGGAACCCTGCAAAAAGGTGTTGTCTTTGAAGCTGATTTCGATTTTCGCCTGCAGGCGCCCGTCCGGGCAGCCGGCGTTGGCAAAGCTGAGGGTCTTGCCCTTGTACTGCCATTTGCGGTTGACGGTGATCTGGGCGTAGAGCGGGATCCCGGAGCCGCCGGCGATCTTGGGGATTTTCGCCACGGTTTTGAACCCGTAGCGGCCCTTGTGCACCCGTTCGATCTCGATCGGGACGACGAAGGTGGTCGGCCCCGGCACCGTCAGGTGGGCGTGGGCGAGGAGCACCGGGTTGCCGTGCTTCGGCGCCGCGTTGAAGAGGGTGATCGGCGAGGAGGCGGGGATCGGCGCCTGTTCGGGGAAGATGACGACGGCCTTGCCGAAGCCCTTGCCGACGATGGAGCCCGGGCAGAGTTTGCGCGCCTGGGAGGTCGTCGTCGCCGCCAGCTTCCCAGGGGTGCAGACCGGCAGCCCCTTCGTCTCGACTTCGCCGTTTTTGTCGAACCAGATCGTCACCGTGTCGGTGATCGGCGGGGGCGTGCCGTCCTTGGTCGAGACCTTGCCGTAGCCGTGCAACTTGATCGGCGCGTAGCCCTTCTTCGGCAGCGTCGTCGGGCTGAAGCCGCCGTCGGTGTTGACGACGAGGTTGCCCGCTTCCAGCCTGATGGCCAGCGCCGAGCCCACCACCAACAGCAGCACCGCCACGCCAAGTACATGCGCTCTTAACAGAGTCTTCCGCACCAGATTCTCCCTCCCGTAGTCCTCTACCGCCAAACTACCAGCCGTGGGAAGAAGGATCGGCAGGGTGCGCAGGGAGTCCTCGCGGAAGGGGCCGCGGAGGGACCAGCCGTTCCTGCTCCGCTACCCGAAAGCGGTTCTCTCGGTCGCGGCCGCCCTGCTTGTGGCTCTGGCCATCATCGGCACCGGGACCGAGGACCGACTCGATCCGTCCACGCTCGACGTGCCGGGAACCGAATCTCTGCGCGGCAACGAAATTCTCCGCCGGCACTTCGGCGACTCTGCGCCCTTCGTGATCCTGCTGAAGGGCCCGGGAGCGGCCATCGACCGGCAGGGGCCCGAACTGATCAGCGCCCTGCGCGAGGACCCGCGGGTGACGACGCTCTCCCCCTGGGACCGCGGTTCGGTCCAGCGCCTGCGCCCCACTCCGAACAAGGCGCTGATCATCGCCGACTTCCACGTCGACACGCGCACCTCTCTCAACGAGACGGTTCCGCACCTGAACCAAGTCCTCGACGAAACCATCAACCCGCCGGTGGAGGCGACTCAAACCGGCTACGCGAGCCTCTCGCTGGCGATCCAGGAAGACAGCATCGACGCCGCCCATCGCGGCGAGCTGATCGCGCTGCCGTTCCTGCTGTTGATCCTCCTGCTCGTCTTCCGCTCGCCGATCGCCGCCCTGATCCCGCTCGCCTTCGGCTTCGTCACCGTCGTCGCCTCGCGCGGGATCCTCTACTGGTTCACCGGCTGGTTCGAGATCGACGCCTTCGCGCTCGTCGTCTGCTCGATGATGGGATTGGCGCTGGGAGTCGACTACTCGCTGCTGATGGTCTCCCGCTTCCGCGAGGAGCTCGCCGAGGGAGTCGAGCCGATCGAGGCGGCGCGGCTGACCCGGCGCCACGCCGGCCGCACGGTGATGTTCGCCGGCAGCACCCTGCTGCTCTCGATGATCGTCTCCCTCTTCATCCTGCCCGGGTCTCTGCTCGCTTCGCTGGCGGGCACCGTTTGCATGGTCGTTGTCCTCAGTGTCGCCGTTGCGACCGTCGTCGGGCCCGCGATCCTGACCATCTTCGGGGCGAACATCGACCGCTGGCGCTTCGGCGCAACGGCGCCCGCCGGAGGTCGCTCCCGCCTGATGGTGCTGGTCGGCGCGGCGTTGAGGAAGCCAGGGCTGGCCGCGCTCGCGATCGGGGCCCTCTTGCTCGTCCTCGCCGGTCCCGCGCTCGGGTTGAAGACGGGTCCGCCGAGCCCCGAGCAGCTCTCCCAGGATTCGCCGGCAAGGCAGGACGCGGAATTCATCGCCTCCGAATATGGCCAGGGGTTCGACGCGCCGTTCCAGGTGGTCGCGGTCTCAGGGCGAGGGCCGATCACCGACGCGAAGAACCTCGCAGCGCTGGACAACTTCCAGCAGAAACTGGCGAAGACGCCTGGCGTCCAGGCGGTGATCGGGCCAGCCCGCGCGACCGCACAGGTCGAGCCGCTGCAGGCCCTCGGCAACTCCGTCCTCTCCTCGGAAGGGAACATCGGCCCGGTCAGGCAGCTCGGCCGCCTCGGCCGCAGCCTCGACGTCGCCGCCGGCGGTGTGGGGCAGCTGCGCGACGGCATCTCGGAAGCGAGCGACGGCGCCGGCCTGCTGGCGCTCGGGTCCGGCCGCGCCGCCGAGGGCGCGCAGCTGATCGCCAACGGGCTGACGCGGGCGCTGGGGGGGAGCCAGGAAGCGGTCGGGGCGCTCGATCAGTTCGCGAAAGGGTCGCGCCAGCTCGAGAACGGCCTCGACTTCGCGATCCTCGGTGCCTTCAGGCTGAAGATCGGGCTTCAGTCGGCGCTCCCGAACCTTCGCGCCAATCTGCTGCGGCGGTCGAAGATCCTGCGGAAATCCCTGAACGAAGACGCCAACGAAAAGGTGCCGCGGTTGATTCCGCCGGCGCAGGTGGCCGAAGCCGAACTGAAAGCGGCGCTGACGCAGCTGGATGAAATGACGGTCGGCAAAGAAGACCCCAAATACCAGGGCACCCTGGAAGCGGTGCGCAAGGCGACCGCGGCCGTGACCGGCAAAGACCCCGTCAGCGGCGCCCCTTATGACCCGAAGCCGGAGACGCCCGAGGTAGAGCCCTACAGCGGGCTGCCGGCCGAACTGGGGGCGCTGGACGAACGCCTGCTCGAGGACTGGGAGCAGGCGAAGCAGATCAACTACTGGCTGATCACGTTCAAGAACAACCTCGAGGACGCCCTGCGCGGTGCCGAAAAACTCGAAGACGGGCTGCGAAAACTGCACGGCGGCAGCAGCCGGCTCGCGGCTGGGTCGGCCCGGCTGGCCCGCGAAGCAAAGCGCCTCGGGGACGGGATCAACGAACTCAGCGGCGGCGCGGTGCGGCTGGTCAGCGGCCTCGACGACCTCGGCGACGGAGCCGAAGCGCTGCAGGAGGCGCTCGCCGCCGGAGTTACCGAAAGCGCGCCGCTGGAAACCGGGCTGGAAGAAGCGAGCGTGCAGGTGCTCGCCGGCCGCCACCGCATCCGCAAACAGGCGGGCCAGGTCGCCGACTCCTCGCCCGGGCTCTTCAACTCCGGCTACTTCGTCCTCTCAGCCCTCGACGGCACCCCGCCGGCGACGCGCCAGCAGGTCAGCGAAACGATCGATCTCGAGCGCGGCGGGCAGGCGGCGACGATGCTCGTCATCTCCGACTACAGCTTCAACACGGCCGGCTCGATCGCCCTCAACAAGAAGCTCAACGCCGACGCCTCCGACCTTGCCGAGAAGGCCGGCCTGCAGACCGGGGTGGCCGGCGCCGCCGCCCAGCTCAACGACTACAGCCGGGTGACCCGGGAGCGGATGCCGTGGGTGATCATCGCGATCACGATCGCCACCTTCCTGGTCCTGATGGTCGTCCTGCGGGCGCTGCTGCTGGCGGCGATTGCGGTCGCGCTCAACCTGCTCACGGTCGCCGTCGCCTTCGGCGTCCTCACCCTGCTCTTCCACATTCCCGACAGCTGGCCCCTCGGCGGCCACAACTACGTCGACGCGGTCGGGGCGACGCTGATCTTCGGCCTCGTCTTCGGCCTCTCGATCGACTACGCCGTCTTCCTCCTCAGCCGCATGCGCGAGCACTACGACAAGCACGGCGACAACGCCGCCGCGGTCGACTTCGGCCTCTCCCGCACCGCCGGCGTCATCACCGGCGCGGCGATGATCATGATGGTCGTCTTCATCGCCTTCGCGGGCGCCCCGATCGCCACCGTCAGCCAGCTCGGCGTCGGCCTCACCGTCGCCGTCATCCTCGACGCCACGGTCGTCCGCATCGTCCTCCTCCCGGCGCTGATGCTCCTCCTCGGCGACCGCGTCTGGTGGCTGCCGAAACCGCTGGCGCGAGTGATCCCGAAGCTCAGCGTCTGAGCCGGGCGCCCGAAGTCACAATCCCGCCTCAAAACCTCTTCGAAATTGGCCCAATCCGCGCACCATCTGTAGCAGCCAAAACATTACGCTAGGATCCATGGCAGTGATGACGCCGAGAGAGCAATGGACCGACAAGGGCCTCGATCACCTCAGCAAGAGGCTCGACGACGGCCTCGCCCGCGTCGACGGGGACATCAGGGAACTTCGCACGGACATGAACGCCCGCTTCGACAAGGTTGACGCCCGCTTCGATTCGCTTTACCGGGTCATTGTCGGCGTTTTGGTTGCAGGAGTTGTCTCCTTGATCGGCGTCGTTTCGACGCTGGTAGGCATCGCACTTCTCTAGTGTCGAAGTCACAATCCCGTCCCAAAACCTTTTCGAGATTGGCCCGATCCGCGCGCCATCTGTAGCAGCCAAAACATTACGCTAGGATCGATGGCCTTGATGACGGAGCCGAGGAAAGAGTGGACCGACAGGCGCCTTGATGACCTCAAGTCGGGGATCGACAAAGGCTTCGACGCTGTCAACAGCGACATCCGCGAGCTCCACACCGAGGTCAAGAGCCAAGGCGACAGCCTCCGCGGCGAAATCAAGGACCAAGGCCAGAGCCTCCGAAAGGAAATCAAGGACCAAGGCGACAGCCTCCGCGGAGAAATTAGAAACCAAGGCGAGAGCCTGCAAGCGGAAATCAGGAGCCAGGGTGAGAGCCTCCGCAGCGAAATGAAGGCCTACTTCGAGAAGCTCGACGAACGCTTCGACAAGGTGGATGAGCGTTTCGAAACGGTCCACGCGCGCTTCGACAGGGTGTACGGAGTGATTATCGGAGCCGGCGTAACGGTCGTCGTCGCCCTGATCGGCAGCCAGGCTCTCCTCTGACCTCCTTGCCCGAAGTCACAATCCCGCCCCAAAACCTTTTCGAAATTGACCCCATCCGCGCGCCATCTGTAGCAGTCAAAACATTACGCTAGGATCGATGGCGGTGATGGCACCGAAAGAGAACGAGACCGAGCATCGCCTCGACGAGCTCAACGTGAAGGTGGACGCCGGCTTGAGCCGCGTGGACACCGACATCCGCGAACTGAGGGCCGAGATCAAAACTCTGAGGCTCGAGGTCAAGGGACAGATTCAGGAACTTCGGACCGAGCTCAAGGGAGAGATCCAGGAACTTCGGGCCGAGATAGCCAGCCTCAACCGGACTCTGATCGCCGCGGCCGTCGCGATCGTCGTCGCCCTGATCAGCAGCAGCGCGCTCTAGCGGCTCAGGGTCCGCCGGCTCCTAAGTCGCGGCGATCAGCGCGTAGAACGACTGGACGGCTCCGCGGACCGGCTCCTGCCGCACGCGCTCGATCGCGCCCACCTCGACCAGCTTGCGCAGGTGGTAGGAGAGGAGCGAGACGCCGATCTGGCCGTGGAGGAGGCGGTCGAGGTCGGTGGCCGAGAGCGGCAGGCCGACCCAGCTCATTGCTTCGATGATCTCGACTTTGACGGGGTGGACTAGAAGGGGAACGAGAGCCGCCCAGTTGAAAGCGCTGGCCTCCTCGGCGGCTGCGGCGGTCGGCTCCATCGGAGCGGTGAACGGTTCCAAAGCAAAACGCGTCCGTCCATACCGATTTCTAGAACGGGATTTCCCTCAGCTACCAGGCGTCGAAGCCCTCGTTCTCGCGCCGCGCCGCCGGACGCGAGCGTTTGAAGCCGAGGCCGGCGACCACAATCGAGGCGCGCTCCTCGCCCGACTCCTCGCAGCGGGCCGCCGCCTCCGCCTCGATCTCGCGGATGCGCCGCCATGATCGAGCCTGCTCGTCGGCGATGTCCGCTCGGCCCTGGGCGTCGACGTTGAACCAGTTCCAGCCGAGGAAGGAGCGGGGATCGTCATGCAGGTAGCCGGCCCAGAAGGAGGCGAGGGCCTCCGCCGTCAACCCCTGCAGGACGACGCGGGTGACCTCCTTGCGCTCTTCCTCCGATAGCGCCTGCATCTCTTCGTCGGTGTAGAAGAACGGGTTGATCAGCCTGTAGTAGTGCTGGTTGACGCTCTTCACCTTCACGGTGCGGTCGATGTGGATCGAGCCCGCCTTCAGCAGTTCCCGGAGGTGATGGGTGACCGTGCTGAGCGGCTGGCGCACGATCCGGGACAGCTCAATCGCGCTGGCGGAGTCGAGGTCGTGCAGCGCGACAATGATTTCGACTCGGATCCTGTGGCCGACCGCGTAGCTGACCGCCTCCTCGAAGCTCCTGCCGGCCTCGACCTTCTCGCTTGCGGTGCCCATCTGCCTCCCTTTCGACTGGAACCGGGGGTCTTCGCAGATACATCCCCCGCCACTCGACAAAGTAGCGGCCAAAAAAAGGGACCGCCGAAGCGGTCCCTTTGACGCTTGTGGCGCCTCTAAGAGGCCTGCTTGCAGCTCTGTTTCGAGAGGGCCGTCAGCGATTCCCCGTCGCGGTAGGTGAACGCACCGCGCGCCTTCAGCTTCTTCGAGTTCGGGCACTTGGCGGAGATAAAGCTCCGTTTGACGCCCTTGAAGCGCCATTTTTTGTCGATCTTCACGTTGAATTCTTTGAGCACGCCGCGGCCTCCGGCAATCAACGGAATCGTCAGGTCGAGCCGCGGTCCGAATCCTTCCTTGTTGTAGTTGCTGACGGTTCCTTCAATGACGAGGGTGGTCTGAGTGGGGGTGGTTCCGTAGGAATGGAGAAGGACAGTCGGGCGACCCCCCTTTGGCTCGCCGTTGAAAGCGGTGACGGTCTGTTCGACGTCATAGACCCGATCACCGGTATTGAGGAATGCCAAGGCTTTACCAGAGCCGATTTTGGCCTTACCGCAACGCTGTTCCGCCACTTCCGTTGACTGACTCTGCAGGAGCGCCGCAGCGCAAGTGGGCAGGCCCTTGGTGTAGAGACGCATGCCTTCGTTGAAGTCGATAATTGCGCTGACGGCCGGGCTCGGGACCCCTTTTGGATCCGTGGTCGAAGTCGTCAACGTCGTCACTTCTAGGCTGCCCGGCGTCAACGCCTTCTTCGAAAGCTTTTTCGGCCGCACCTGGACATCGATCGACTGGGTATTGCCGTCGGCCCCGTTGACCGTCGGCCCCGCCCAGGCCGCAGTCACTGCTATTGCGGCTACCAGAACGGCGACCGCCGCGACAAGAAATTGACTTCTGCGCATTGCTCCTCCTCAGATCGGATTAGCGGCGCCTCTCCACCTTCCCAAACCACTCCCAGGCATCAGAGTAGCGCGTTGATTTCCAGTTAAGTCCCCGCTTCTACCGAGCTTGCCCGGGACCCCCTCGGATACGATCCCGAGGCTGTTCTACCGGGTCGGAGGGGCCGGGACTTGAAAGCAAGCGACGATCCGTGGCTGCCAAACCATTAGGCGAGGAAACTGGTCCGGCGGCAAGCCGGGGGACGACCCCAGCGCGGGTCGCGGTCATCGTCGCCCTCGCGGCGGCGGTGATCATCCTCGCGATCGTCCTTCTCGGCGGCAGCAGCGGCCACAAGTACACGCTCGTTTTCCAGAACGCCGGCCAGCTGGTGCCCGACAACCAGGTCCTGATCGGCGGCTCCCCGGCGGGGACCGTCGAAAGCATCGGCCTCACCGACGACAACCTCGCCGAAGTCAACGTCGAAGTCGACCAGGAGCTGCACGAAGGCACGACGGCGACCATCCGCGCCACCTCCCTCTCCGGCGTCGCCAACCACTACGTCTCGATCAGCCCCGGCCCGAACAGCAACGACGCGCTCGACGACGGCGCCGAGTTGGGCCTGGCCTCGACCACGACCCCCGTCGACATCGACCAGTTCTTCAACACCTTCCCGCCCCGGGTCCGCAAGGGGCTCGAAGACTTCATCAAGGGCAACGCGGCGATCTACTCGGGCCAGGGCAAGAACGGCAACGAGGCTTACAAATACTTCGGCTCCGCGCTCAACCGCACCGCCGCCTTCGCCCGCGAACTCAACGCCGACCAGCGCCTGCTCTCCCGCTTCGTCGTCAGCTCAGCGCGCCTGACCACCGCGGTGGCCGGTCGCGGCGAGCAGCTCTCGAGCGCGATCTCCAATGCCAACACGGCCTTCGAGTCAATCGCCAGCCAGACCGCTTCCTTCGACGCCTCGCTACGCCGCCTGCCGCCGGTCTTCCGCCAGTCGAACACGACCTTCGTCAACCTGCGGGCGGCGCTGGACGATCTCGAACCGCTGGTCAACACGGCGAAGCCGGCGACCAAGGACCTGGCGCCCTTCCTCGCCGAACTGCGCCCGGTCTTCCAGAAACTGGTCCCGTTCACGCGGAACCTGCGCCTGACCGTCAGCCAGCCCGGCAAGGGCAACGACCTCGGCGACCTGCTGGCGGTGCTGCCGAAGGTGCAGGACCTGACCTCGAGCGCGTTCCCGCACTCCGAACAGGCGATCAGCGACTTCCAGCCGAACCTGAACTTCATCCGGGCTTACACGCCTGACCTCTTCAATGCCTTCTCCAAGTTGGGGCAGGTAGCCGGCTACTACGACGGGAACGGGCACTATGTGCGCGCGGCAACCGCCGCCCAGAACCTCTTCCGCTACGACCCGGGAAGCTCCGAACTCGAGCCGATCAGCAAAGGCGAACAGTTCGAGCCGTTCGAATCGATTAAAACGCACCGCCGCTGCCCCGGTGGCGCCACCCAGCCTGCCCCCGACGGCTCCAATCCCTGGGTCGGCGGCGGCAGCGTCGACTCCTCTGAATGCGACCCCGGCGACGTCCCACCCGGCCCATGAGCAAACGACTCCTTTTCATACTCGGATTGGTCGTGGCGGTGGTCGCCGTCGTCCTCCTGGTCTCGGGCGACGACGACTTCGGCGACGGCTACCGCGTCCGCGCCGTCTTCGACAACGGCGGCTTCATGGTCAAGGGCGAGGAAGTCCGCGTCGCCGGCGCCACCGTCGGCGAAATCGAATCCGTCGACGTCTCGCTGCCCGACGAAGTCGTCGCCTACGAAGACGGCAAGGGCGTCGCCAAGCCCGGCAAGGCCGTGATCGTCATGAACATCACCGACCCCGGCTTCCAGGACTTCCGCCAGGACGCGACCTGCCTGATCCGCCCGCAGTCGCTGATCGGCGAGAAGTTCGTCGACTGCCGCACCACCTTGCCGCGGGCGCCAGGCAGCGAGCCTGCGCCGCCGCTGAAGCAGATCGAAGAGGGGGAGCCCGGCGAAGGCCAATACCTGCTGCCCCTCGGCAGCAACGGCACCAGCGTCGACCCGGACCTGATCAACGACATCTACTCGTTGCCCTACGCGCAGCGCTTCCGCTTGATCCTCAACGAACTCGGCGCCGGCCTCGCCGGCCGCGGCGAAGACATCCAGGAGCTGGTCAAACGCGCCAACCCGGTGCTGCGCGACGCCGACCGCCTCTTCGGGATCCTCTCCGCCCAGCGCAAGCAGCTGGCCCAGCTCGCCGCCGACTCCGACGAAATCCTAGGCCCGCTCTCGCGCGAGCGCCAAGCCGTTGCCGGCTTCCTTACCAACGCCGGCGCTGCTGCCGAAGCGAGCTCGGAAAAGGGCCCCGAACTGGAAGAGGCGCTGCAGAAGTTCCCCACCTTCCTCACCGAATTCCGCAAGACGATGCGCAGCCTGCAGACCTTCTCCGACGCCGGGACGCCGCTTTTCGAAGACTTCGGCACCGCCGCCCCGGCGCTTACGGATGCGACGGAAACCCTGACCCCGTTCTCCGAAGCGCTCACCGTCGCGCTGAAGAGCCTGGGCAACGCGGGCGAAGCGTCGGGGCCAATCTTCGTCGAAGCGGATCCGGTGATCAAGAAGGCTGCGACGCTGTCGAAGACGGGGGTGAAGCCAACCGCTGACCTCGCGAAGTTGCTCGTAAACCTCAAGCAGACCGGCGGCTGGGATGGGCTGACCGAACTCATCTACGGCTCTGCCGCTTCGCTCAACGGCTTCGATCAGTACGGACACTTCGGCCGCACGCGAGTAACCCTCTCGTCATGCCTCGAATTCTCTTCCGGGGCGGCGGGCGAATCGGGTTGCGTCGCGAGATTCAACGGACCCAACGCCGGAGAAGCCGCTGAAACGAGTACCGCTGCGATCTCGCGACTGATCCAAGAACGGCTCTATGAGCTGAACGGCGGCACTCAGGCACTGTCTGGTCCAGCAATTGGCATCGGCGAGTCTGATGACGCCGGGTCCGGGTTGGAAAGTGAAGCCGGCGTCGCCCAGTCCTCGAAAACCGAAGGAACCGAGCCCCTTCTCGACTACCTCTTGGCGCCATGAGGAACCGCAGCGGACTCAGCGGCGTCGCGAGCAGCCCGATCCTTGTCGGGGCGGTGACGGTCCTCGTCGTCATCGTCGCGGTCTTCCTCGCCTACAACGCGAATAACGGCCTGCCCTTCGTCTCGACCTACAACCTCAAGGCGCGGGTGCCGAACGCCGACGCCCTCGTCAAAGGCAACGAGGTCCGGATCGGCGGCGTCCGCGTCGGCGTCGTCAAGAAGGTCGTCGCCGTGCAGACCGGCGACGGCAAGGTCGCGGCCGAACTCTCGCTCAGCCTCGACAAGACCGCCGAACCCCTCCCGGTGGACTCGACGATCACGGTCCGCCCGAAGTCGGCCCTCGGCCTCAAGTTCCTCCAGGTCACCCCTGGGGACTCGAACCAGGGCTTCGAGGCCGGCGAAACGATCCCGGTCACCTCGGCCAAGCCGGAACCGGTCGACATCGACGAGTTCTTCGCCATGTTCGACAAACCCACCCGCGACGCGATCCGGCAGAACCTCTCCGGCTTCGGCAACGCCCTCGCCGGTCGCGGCCCGCAGCTGAACGAAGCGTTCGGGGCCCTCCGCCGCGCCGCCGAAAGCGGCCAGCCGATCCTGCGGAAGATCGTCGAACCGAGCTCCAACTTCGCCGGGTTCTGGCGGGGTCTCGAGGCGCTCTCCACCACGGTCGCCCCGGTGGCCGAAACCCAGGCGACCATGTTCCGGGCGCTTGATGCGACCTTTGCCGCCTTCGCCCGCGTCTCCCGCCCCTACATCCAGGAAACGATCGAAAAAAGCCCGCCGACGCTGGACGAGGTCAATGCCGACCTACCGGCGTTGCGGCCCTTCCTCGAGGACTCCGCCCGATTCTTCACCGCTCTGCGCCCCGGGGTCAAAGCCTTGGCCAAGACCTCGCCGATCATCGCCGAGTCGCTACATGCGGGGGTTCCGGTCCTCAACGCGTCGCCGGTTCTCAACAACCAGCTACAGCCGACCGCAGAAGCCCTGGTCGACTTCCAGGAATCACCTGGAGTCTTCAATGGCCTGCAGCTGTTGACCGACACGAACCGGGTGCTGAAGCCCTCCCTCAGTTACATCACTCCCAGCCAGACGGTGTGCAACTACTGGTCGCTCACCTTCCAATACTTGGCAAACGCCAACAGCCAGGGCAACAGCGACGGTAACTGGCTTCAGTTCCTTTCATTTGCCCCCCCCGAAGGGCCCAACAGCGAGAGCACCTTCGCCAGCTCTCCTGCCAACGACCCTGACCCGGCGAAAAAAGCGAACCACCTCCACTACAACCCCCTTCCCAAAACCGCTGCGCCGGGACAGGAAAAGGTGTGCGAAGCCGGCAACGAGAAGTACGCCCGAGGAGAGACGGTCATCGGGAACGCCCCGGAACTCTGGGGAACGACCACGCGAGGGGGGGTGCAAAAATGAGTCGCCTACCTGAGCGCGATCGCCGCGCAGCCGCTGCCGGAACCGGCCGCATCAAGTGGCGGCCGAGCAACGCCACCATCGCAATCATCTTCATCCTTATCTTCACGATCGGCCCTTACTTGGCCTTCACCAAACACGTGCCCTTCACCGGCTACGGCTACGAACTGAACGCGACGTTCTCGAATTCGGCAAACATCGCCAAGAACTCACCGATCCGGATCGCCGGCGTCGACGTCGGCAAAGTGATCGCCACCGAGCGGGACGGCAACAACACCAAGGTCACCTTCACTGTCGACGATTCCGGCCAGCCGATCCACGACGACGCCTTCGCCGCGATCCGGCCGCGGATCTTCCTCGAGGGCAACTTCTTCGTCGAACTCGATCCCGGCAGCCCGAGCGCCCCGGACATGGACAGCGGCGGCACGATCCCGGTCAGCCGCACCTCGACCGCGGTGCAGATCGACGAAGTCCTCTCCGCTCTGCAGACGCCGGTCCGGGCGGACCTCGGCCGCCTGCTCGAGGGGTACGGGAAAGGGCTGAACCACCAGCCGACGCCCGAAGAAGACGCGACGCAGCTGCCGGAGGTCAAAGGCCGCACCGGTGCCGAGGCGCTCAACGGCGCCCTCCAGTACGGCGGCGACGCCGGCCGCTACAGCGCCCAGGTGACGAATGCGCTCCTCGGAACCCAGCAGCGCGATCTCTCCCGCCTCGTCTCCAGCGCCGGCCAGGCCTTCGGCGCCTTTGCCAGCCGGCAGCGAGACCTTCAGGGCTTGATCGAGAACTTCGACATTTTCACCGGCGCCCTCGCCAACCAGTCGACCAACCTCTCGGCGACGATCCGCCTCTTGGCGCCGACCCTCAAGGTCACGCAAGCATCCCTCGTCAGCCTCAACCGCACGCTGCCACCCCTGCGCACTTACGCGATCGAGCTGCGTCCCGCAGTAGCTGAGCTACCTGGTCTGATCGACGCATCGAAACCGTTCCTTGCGCAGGTCAGGCCGCTGCTGTCCGGTCGCGAGGCGGGCGGTGCGGTCAAGCTGCTCAGCGAATCGACTCCTGCTCTGGCCGGAGCCGCACAAGCCAGCAAGAAGATCACGCTTCCGCAGCTCAACCGCCTCAGTCTCTGCACCACGAAGGTGATGGTTCCGACTGGAGATCAGGTCATCAACGATCAATTCAGCACCGGCGAGCCGAATTACCGGGAGTTCCTCTACACCTTGGTCAACCTCGCCGGCATGGCGCAGAACTTCGATGGCAACGGCCCCTACGCCCGTGCCCAGGCGGGCGGCGGTCCTGTGCTTGTCGGCGAAGAGAATCCCTTCGGCAACGAGGCAACGCTCAGCGACCAGCGCAACTACGCGCACACCATCGAAGACCCGAAGGGGACCCAGCCTCAGCTGACGAAGCGGCCTCCTCTCAAGCCCGAGGTCCGTTGTTACACCAACCCGGTTCCTGACGTGAACGGTCCGCAGGGTCAAGTCGGCCCCCCGTCGCCGTCCGTTGCGGGGGTGAACCCATGAGCGCACCGGAACAGAAAGTGAGCCGCTCGGCCCACTTCCGCGCCTGGCTCAGCCGCCAGGTCCGCGGTCGCCGCAAGGACACGATCGCGATCTTCGTCCTCGCCATCGCCGGAATCGTGATGATGCTCGGGATCTTCGTGCAGCAGAAAGCCTCGCTGCCCGCATGGCTGCCGGTGGTCGGCGAAGAATTCGAACACATCACCGCCGAGTTCTCCACCGCCCAGGCAGTGACGCCGGGCCAGGGTCAGGCCGTCGACATCGCCGGAATCCAGATCGGCAAGGTCGCTTCCGTCGATCTCGAAAACGGCCACGCCGTCGTCGGCATGGACATCGAGCCGAAGTACATGGACCTGATCCACCCCGACGCCAGCTTCCTGCTGCGGCCGAAAACGAACCTCAACGACATGATCGTCGAGATCGAACCGGGCACGGGCAAGGGCGAGGTCGAGGACGGCGACCACTTCACGCTGACCCAGACGGAGTCGAACACCAATCTGGACGCCTTCCTCGCGACCCTGGACGCCGATACCCGCCAGTACATCCAGCTCTTGGTCGCCGGCGGGGCCCAGGGCCTCGGCGGGCGCGGGAAGCAGCTCTCGAACGCGCTCCGCCGCTTCCAGCCCTTCGTCCACTACACCGCGAAGCTGAACAAGGCTGTGGCGCAGCGCCACGTCGAGATCTCTCGCGTCATCCACAACTTCAACCTCCTGACGACCGAGCTCGCCCGCCGCGATTCAGCTGTCAAGCGCTTCGTCACCTCGTCCAAGGCGGCACTCGGGAACTTCGCCAACCAGCAGGAGTCGGTGCAGGCGGCCTTCGAGGAATTCCCATCCGCGCTGCAGGCGGCAAACGCCGGCCTTGCCAGCTCCAACCGCTTCTCCCAGGCTGCCTACCCGACGTTGATCAAGCTGATCCCGCAGGCGCAGGCGTTGACTCCGGCATTCAAGGCGACCGAAAAGCTCTTCCGTGAAACGACCCCCCCGATCCGCGATCAGATCCGGCCGTTCACCCGCGAAATACGGCCGGTGCTAGAGCACGGAGCCGAAGCGGCGAAGCCCTTCGAAAAGACCGTCCGCAACTTCGGCAACTCGATCGGTGGCTTCAACTCCTTCCTCAATGAGCTCAGCTACAAGCCAGAGGGGTCCCGGCAGAGCTATCTCTTTTACCTGCCATGGCTCAACCACAACTTCAATGCAGCATTCAACCTGGAGGATGCCGGCGGACCGATCCTGCGCGGCCTGGTCCTCATCTCCTGCACCGGCGCCGATCTTGGCTACCGGTTCGCAGAAGGTGAATCGACGAAAGACAAGGCATACCTGCAGACCCTTCTGGAAACGATTCAAGTGCCGCGCAAAGAGGAAATCCCAGTGCCTTTCAAAACCAACGAACCTGGGAACACCTGCGAAGAAAAGCGGGTCGGCGAATGAGCAAGCGAGCCCCCAGCACTACGCAGCTCCTCGTCATCACCGGCTTCGCGCTCTCCTGCTTCGGAATCCTGCTCTTCCTCTGGGTGACTTTCGGCGGTCCGACCCCGTTCCGCGCGAAGACCTATGAGGTCAAGATCCCATTCACCGAGGCGACGCAGCTCGCCGAACAGTCCGATGTCCGCATATCGGGCGTCAATGTCGGAAAAGTCCAGAAGATCGAGCTGGCGCCGAACGGGAAGCAGGCACTCGCCACCGCAGCGATTGACGACCAATATGCGCCGTTGCCCGAATCGACCCGGGCGATCCTGCGCACGAAAACGCTCCTCGGCGAGACCTACATCGAACTCACGCCGGGGTCACGGGAGGGCCCCGAGATGGAGGACGGGGGAACGCTGCCCGAGGCAAACGTCGCGCAGTCGGTCCAGCTCGACGAGATCTTCCAGGCCTTCAACGCCCAGACCCGCGCCGCCTTCCAGGAATGGATGCAGGAAGCCGCGATTGCGATCAACGGCCAGGGCCAGAACCTCTCCTACGCGCTCGGTGGCCTCGAACCGACCTTCACCGAATTCGACAGGCTATTCCGCGTTCTCGACAGCCAGCGGCTCGCAGTCGGTCAGCTCTTCCGCAACGGCGCAACGACCTTCCAATCGCTCCGGGGCCGGAACGGCGAGCTCGCCAGCCTGATCCAAAGCTCCAACGCCGTGTTTCAGACGACCGCCCGGCGGAACCGCGACATCGAAGCCCTGTTCAGGGCTTTCCCAACCTTCCTCGACGAGTCGCGCGTCACCTTCAGCCAGCTCAAAGACTTCTCGCTCAATGCAGACCCGCTGATGCGGCAGTTGGTCCCGGCAGCCGAAGAGCTATCTCCGACCCTGATCGCTCTCTCGAAGCTCGCGCCCGAATCGAAGGGATTCTTCGAAGGGCTCGGGCCGGTCATCAAACGCGCTCCGAACGGATTCTCCGCACTACGAAAGATCTTTAGGGACGAATTCCCCCCGTTGCTGCGGGCCCTGGATCCGTTCGTGAGGAATTTGAATCCGATCCTGGTTGGCCTCAAGTTCTACAAAGCCGATCTGAGTGCCTTCTTTGCCAATGTGGCGGCTGCATTGGGTGGAGAATTGCCAGGCGGCGGCGAAGGTCCTCAGCCGCATTACCTACGTGTAGTCGGGCCTCTGAATCCGGAAGTTGTCGCGACCTACCCACGCCGTCTAACCATCAACCGCAACAGTCCGTACAGCCCGCCGAAATGGGCAGAAGGGCTCACCGATGGCCTTCCATCGTTTGACACCCGCCAGTGCACTTCCGGAATCGTTGCCGTGCTCGACCCCGACACGCCGAATGAACCTGCGTTCCAAGAACGCGCCTCCGAGACCCGCGACTTCGAAGACGAAACCAAAATTAAACGCACGCGCGAGGAAAACGCCAAACTCCTCTTCGAAAGAATCCAGCGTTACGCCTTCGCCGGCCAGCCAAGCACCTCCGGCATATCCGCCCCGCCCTGCAAGCAGCAGGCCCCGTTCGAGCCGATCTACGGCAGCGGCCCGTCGACGCAGTACCAGCACACGTTCGAACAGCCCTAGAGTCTGCGCCTGCGCTCAGGCCTCCTCCACTTCCCAGTTGGAGAAGTTGACGACGTCGGGCTCGATCGCCTCTTTGACTCGCAGCAGCGCTTCCCGAGAAGAGGCGGCGTCGAGGCTGACGGTGTAGATCGGGCGGCCGGTGCGGGCGGTGCCGGTCTCCGGATTGCCGGTGATCATCGAGGAGCGGCTGCCCTCGAGGCGAATTTCGGCAGCAGTGAGCCGCTCGCGCTCCTGACCGGTGAGCATGCCCTTGAAGTGAACGTGGAAGGAGGGCATCCGCTCACCCTAGCGCCGGACACGCTGAGCTGGCCGCCCGTTCTAAGCGATCTTGAGGTCGCCCCTATGCCCGCTCGTAGCGCAGGATCGCGATGCCGTCGCCTACGGTTTTCGCCTCGGTCAGCTTGAGCGCCCGCTTCTGCTCACCGGTGGGGAAGAGGCGCTTGCCGGCACCGAGGAGGACGGGGAAGACCATCAGGCGGAGCTCGTCGACGAGGTCGTGCTCGACGAGGGTCTGGGCCAGGGTGGCGCTGCCGGCGACGAGGATGACGCCGTCGACTTCGTCGCGCAGCTGGGCGACCGCGTCGGCGACGTCGCCGCTGAGCACGGTCGTGTTCTGCCACTTCGGCCGCTCCAGGGTCGTCGAGGCGACGTACTTCGGCATCTCGTTCATTTTCTTCGCGAAGCCGGCCTCGTCTTCGCGCTCGGGCCAGGCCGCGGCGAACCCTTCGTAGGTGACGCGGCCGAGCAGCTGGGCCTCGGCCTCGAGCAGCTCGTCCATCTTGAATTTGTCCCCATCCGCGCCGCGGTCGAAGTCGAAGGCCCAGCCGCCGCGGCTGTAGTCCTCGGCGCCGCCGGGGTCCTCGATGACTCCGTCCAGCGAGATGAACTCCGTGACGACGATCTTTCCCATCATGTTCTCCTTCTGACGCGGACCCGGTTCTCTTCCGTGTCCTTTTACCTGGATGACGAACAGGAGGGGGAGAAATCGACATCCCGGCGGCCTTACCTCTCGGTGGGCCCGAAACCGATCCGAGGCAAATGGCTGCGCGTCCACGCGCCCGAATGGGAGCCACTCCTCAACCTCGCCCCCGACCACGTCGTCGACTTCATGTGGATGGGGACGGTGCAGCTCGTCGACGGGACGAGGTTGCAGGCCTACAAGCACTCCTGGACGAGGCGGTACCTGCATCTATCGGAGGACGGTCGCGCCTTCGTCTTCGTGCCGAAGACGCGGTACGAAGAGGTCAACCCGCCGTGGTTGCTGAGGCGGGTTCTCGAGACAAAACTCGATCCGGACCTCCGCTATTCTGTCCGACAGAATGTTTGGCCCGAGAACGCCAGAATTACCTTCGCTCGGTCGGCGACTAAGCCCCGCATATCCCGACAACGGTCGTTACACGTCATCGAGCACTGCGGCTTCCAGTTGGTCGACCGGTTCTGGAGCCCAGATACCTCTAACGTCGAGCGAAGGGTCTACTTCCTTGGCGACGACTTGGAGGAAGTCGCTCTTGAGATCGTCGCGGCCGAATCGGAGGAAGAGGACTTCAGGGTGATCCACGCGATGGAGCTGCGGAAGAAATTTCGAGTTCTCTACGAGGAGGCGCGTTTATGGGCAAGGTGAATAAGCCACGAAAGAAGGCTGCAAAGGAAGAGCCATTTGTGATGCGGTCCGGCACGGTCCTCACCGAGGAGCTCGCCGAAAAGTGGGCAGAGGAAATCGAGAAGGAACCGCCTGATCCTGCGACCCTCCGGCGCCGCTACGTCGGCCGGCCCTCGCTCGGTCCCAAAGGCCTTTCCCCCCGTGTCAGCTTCCGGGTCCCGCCCGACCTCCACAAAGCAGCCTGGGCCCGCGCCGACAAAGAAGGGCGCTCACTGAGCGAATTGGCCCGCGAGGCCTTTGACCGCTATATGGACACGGATTCCTAACCGGGCGGTAGGTTCTTTCCATGCAGCGCGACGCGGCGCTTGAGGCTGTGTTCATGCCGGTGCAGCCGGCGAGTACTTTCGAGGAGACGGTCGAGCGGCTGGGGAGCGCGATTCGGGCCGGGTTGCTTTCGCCTGGGGCGAAGCTGCCGCCGGAGCGGGAGCTGGCGAAGCAGCTGCGGATCTCCCGCTCGACCTTGCGGCAGGCGCTGACGGCGCTGGTGCAGAGCGGGCACCTGGTCTCGCAGCGCGGACGGACGGGCGGAACCTTCGTGGCCGAGCGGCCGCCGCTGACCGAACCGGATACCGAGCCGCTGGACCAAGGCGCCTGGGCGGTGCTCGACTACCGCGTCGCGATCGAGTCGGGCGCGGTGCTGCTGGCGGCGGAGCGGGGGAGCGCCGAGGCCCTCGACCGCCTCGACGAGCTGGTCGCGAAGATGGACGATGAGCTCGAGGACTTCGAGGAGTTCCGCCGCACCGACATCCGCTTCCACATCGGCATCGCCGAGGCCGCGCAGTCGCCGCGGCTGCTGAGCGCGATGACCGACGCGCAGTCGCAGATGAGCGCCCTGATCGCGCTCATCGCCCACCCGCCGGAGGTCCTCACCCGCTCCAACGAGCAGCACGCGCAGCTGGTCAAGGCGCTGCGTAAGGGCGACGGCCCGCGGGCCGTGCGGGAGATGCGCGAGCACACCGAGGGGACCGAGCACATCCTCGCCGGGCTGCTGCCGGCGCCGCTGCGCCTCGAAAACGCATAGGCGGGGCGGGTTAGTCAACCAGGGGTTTGCCAATCCGCCCTAAGCGCGGACCCGCTCGCCCTTCGGGTCGAAGAGCGGCTCGCGGACGACCTCGCCCTCGACCCAGCGGCCGAAGATCTCGACCTCGACCGCGGTTCCCGGCTCGCTCGCCTGCGGCGGCAGGTAGGCGTAGGCGATCGAGCGCTCGACCGTGTAGCCGTAGCCGCCACTCGTCACCCTCCCGGCGATCTCGCCGCCGACTCGCACCGGCTCGTTGCCCAGGGCGATCGAGCGGGGGTCGGCGAGCGTGAGGCAGCAGAGGCGCGAGCGCGGCCCACGCTCCGCCGCCTCGAGCAGCGCCTCCCGGCCGATGAAGCCGCCGTCCTTTTCGAGCTTGACGCAGAAGCCGACGCCTCCCTCGTACGGCGTCTCGTCCGGGGTGATGTCGGCGCCCCAGACGCGGTAGCCTTTCTCGAGCCGGAGGCTGTCGATCGCCCGGTAGCCGCCGGCGATGAGACCGTGCGGCTTCCCCGCCTCCCAGAGCGCCTGCCAAAGCCCGAGCCCGTACTCGGGCGGGCAGTAGATCTCCCAGCCGAGCTCGCCGACGTAGGTCACCCGCAGCATCCGCACCGGAACGTTGCCGACCGTCGTCTCCCGCAGGCTCATGTAGGGGAAGGCCTCGTTGCCGAGATCCTGTGGCGTCAGCGGCTGCAGCACCTCGCGCGCCCGCGGCCCCCAGATCCCGAAGCAGGCCCAGCGCGAGGTGACGTCTTCGATCCGCACTCTGTCGCCACCAGGCGAGTGGCGCCGCATCCACTCGCGGTCGTGGTTGCCGAAGGCGGTCCCGGTGACGATCGAGAAGCGCTCCTCGGCCAGGCGCGCGACGGTGAAGTCGCACTCGATCCCGCCGCGGTGGTTGAGCATCTGCGTGTAGGTGATCTGGCCGACGGCGCGGGCGACGCGGTTGTCGCAGAGCAGTTCGAGGAAGGCCTCGGCGCCGGGGCCGGAGATCTCGAGCTTGGCGAAGGAGGACTCGTCGAAGAGCGCGGCGGCCTCGCGCGCGGCCCGGTGCTCGGCCCCGATCGCCGGCGACCAGTGCTGTCCTGCCCAGCCGCGCGGGCGCAGCCCCTCGTCACCGGAGGCAGCGTTGCGCTCGTACCAGTTGACCCGCTCCCAGCCGGACTTCTCGCCGAAGGCGGCATCGTGCTCGCGGTGCCAGTAGTTGGCGGGGGAGACCCGAAGCGGCCGCCCCGCCTGCCGCTCGTGGTTGGGATAGCGGATGTCGTAGTAGGCCTCGTAGGTCTCCTTGATCCGCGCGTGCGTGTAGGCGGGGGAGCGGTACTGGGCGCCGAAGCGGCGGATGTCCATGTGCCAGAGGTCGAGGCTCGGTTCGCCCTCGGCGATCCACTCGGCGACGACTTTGCCGATGCCGCCGGCGCCGGCGAGGCCGTGGGCGCAGAAGCCGGCGCAGACGAAGAAGCCGCCGACCTCGGTCTCGCCGAGGCAGAACTCGTTGTCCGGCGTGAACGCCTCCGGGCCGTTGATCAGCTTCGTCACCGTGATCCGGTCCATCGCCGGCACCCGCCGCTTCGAGTTCTCGGTGATCTCCTCGAACCGCTCCCAGTCCTCTTCCAGCAGCCGCCCGTTGAAGTCGGCCGGGATCGCCTCCACCCGTCCCGGCCCCTGCGGCAGAAACGCGGGCTCGCTGCGGCGCTCGTAGCCGCCCATAACCAGCCCGTCCCCGTCCTCGCGGTAATAGACGAGGAGGTCGGGGTCGCGCAGCGTGGGGAGGTGGCGCCCTCGGCGCGCCTCGCGGACCTCCTCGTGCGGCTGGGTGACCAGGTACTGGTGGGACATCGGGATCAGCGGCACGCGGACGCCGGCCATGCGGGCGATCTCCGCCGCGAACATCCCGCCGGCGTCGACCACCACCTCGGCGGCGACGTCGCCTTTGTCGGTCCGCACCCCGCGGACGCGGCCGTTGCGGACCTCGATCCCGGTCACCCGCGTGTTGGTGTGGATGCGGCAGCCGCCCTGGCGGGCGCCGTCGGCGAGCGCGTAGGTCAGCTGCGCCGGGTCGATGTAGCCATCGGTCGGCAGCCAGGCCGCCCCGAGCACGCCCTCGGTCGACATCAGCGGGAACAGCTCCTTCGCCTCCTCGGCCGAGATCAGCTCCAGCGGCAGCCCGAACGTCTTCGCCCAGCCGGCCTGGCGCCGCAGCTCCTCCATCCGCTCCTCGCTGGAGGCGAGGCGGATGCCGCCGCACTCGGTCCAGCCGGGGTCGAACTCGGACTCGTCCTTCAAGCGTCGGTAGAGCTGCACCGAGTGCATCATCATCTTCGTCAGCGAGACCGAGCCGCGCAGCTGCCCGACCAGCCCCGCGGAGTGGAAGGTCGAGCCCGAGGTGAGTTCGGAGCGCTCCAGCAGCACCAAGTCCTCCCAGCCCAGTTTCGCCAGGTGGTAGGCGAGGGAGGCGCCGCCTACCCCGCCGCCAACGATGACGCAGCGGGCGGAGTCGGGCAGCTCAGCCCGCGGCACCGCCGGCCTCTTCCAGCAGCCGCTCCAGCCGCCCGTCGCCCGCGCCCGCGCGCATGCGATCGAAGTGCTTGGCGCAGTAGTCGGTGAAGTCGAACTCGATCTCGGAGATGGTCACCTGTAGCGCCCCCCACATCGCCTCCCGGAAGTCCGACATGAACCGCATCAGCCGCAGCGAGGCGAGGCGAGCCTCGCTCGCCGCCGCCCCGAAGTAGGCGGCGAGGAGCTCCGCCTCCTGGCGCTCGTTCAGTTCGTTGTTGACGGCGAAGTTGCCGAGGTCGAAGTAGCGGTCGTTCATCCCCGCGTACTCCCAGTCGATGATCCTGATCCCCTTCGCCGAGCGGATGAAGTTGGCGGAGAGGAGGTCGTTGTGGCAGGGGACCGGCTCGTGCTCGGGCCCTGTCAGCACCGCTTCGATCCGGTGCGCTGCGGCCAGCGCCCACTCGTAGGAGCTAGGGACTTCCGCGCCGCGGTCGGCGATCCGCGCCGCGTAGGTCTCGACGATCCGGAACCCGGAGAAAGCGACCGGCAGCCGCTCGTCGCAGGCGTGCAGGGCCCGCAGCGCCGCCGCCACCTCGGCCAGCGCCGCCGGCTCGCGCAGCTCCGCGGCGCTCATCGGCTCGCCGACGACGAACTCGGTGACCAGGCACGGCGGGTCGGTGAGCATCGCCACCACGGTCGGGCCGACGCCGGCACGCGCCGCCAGCTCCCCGGCCGCCTTCTCGGCCGCGCGGTCGATCCCCAGCAGCCCGGTGTCCTTGCCCGGCAGCCGCACGACCACGTCGGAGCCGGCGAAGCGGACGCGGTAGTTGCGGTTGGTGATCCCGCCCTCGAGCGGCAGCGCCTCCCCTTCCAGCTCACCTAAGCGGGCGGAGATCGGTCCAAGGGTGTCGGCGAGGGAGGCCACGCGTGACGAGATTCTCCACCGCCATTGACACGGGTCAAGGGCGGTCTTAGGCTCGCGTGCACCTTATAGGTCGGTTTGTCGAACCTTTAAACCGTGGGCTTGGGAAGGCTCAGGGAAGGGAGAGGGTTGATGGAGAGCAGTGTTTCGTCCCCAAATCGCGACGAACAGCGACTGGCCGAACTCGGCTACAAACAGTCGCTGAACCGGGCTTGGAGCGGGTTCTCCAACTTCGCGATCTCGTTCACGATCATCTCGATCCTCTCCGGGACGCTGACCCTGTACTACCAGGGCATCAACTACGGCGGCCCGGTCGAAGAGGCGTACGGCTGGCCGCTCGTCTCGCTCTTCGTGCTGATCGTCGGCCTCGGCATGGCCGAGATCGCGTCGAAGTATCCAACGGCAGGGGGTCTGTACTACTGGGCGTCGAAGATGGGCGGCGCGGTCTGGGGCTGGTTCACCGGCTGGTTCAACCTGATCGGCCAGATCGCGATCACGGCCGGCATCGACTACGGCGCGGCGACGTTCACCGACGCGCTCCTGCAGCTGCTCTGGCCCGGCACGTTCAACGGCACGGCGCACGAGGTGATCTACGTGTACGCCGTCATCCTGGCGCTGCACGCCTTGATGAACATCTTCAGCGTTCAACTCGTCGCGCTGCTGAACGACATCTCGGTATGGTGGCACTGCCTCGGCGTGCTGATCATCGTGGCGTTCCTGATCTTCAAGCCGGATCACCACCAGTCGTTCGGGACGGTCTTCGGCAAGACCATCAACAACAGCGGCTTCTCGCACGGCTGGTTGTGGTTCGTGCTCCTGCTCGGTCTGCTGCAGGCGCAGTACACGTACACCGGGTACGACGCCTCGGCGCACATGAGCGAGGAGACGCGGAATGCCTCGAGGGGCGCAGCGCGCGGCGTGATCGGCTCGATCGTCGTCTCAGCCGTCTTCGGCTACATCCTGGCTCTCGGCGTGACGTTCGCGATCCAGGACTTCAAGACGACCGGCGAAGCCGGCACCTTCGCCGTGAAGCAGATCTTCATCGACTCGCTCGGGACGACGACGGCCAAGGTGATGCTCGCCATCATCGTCGGCGCGCAGTTCTACTGCGGCATGTCCTCGATCACGTCGGCCTCGCGGATGATGTACGCGTTCTCACGCGACCGGGCCGTGCCGGGGCACCAGCTCTGGCGGCAGCTCAACCGGCAGCGTGTGCCGTACATGGCTGCGATCGCGATCGCGGTGCTCGCGTTCCTCTGCGCGTTCCCGGCCTACTTCGGGACGAACGGTGCCG
>JBJMKN010000023.1:0-14347 GCA_045805765.1 Solirubrobacterales bacterium | reverse complement strand
GTCCGGTCCTGCGGTCCGGGCGATCGCCCTGGACCAGATCCGCCGGGTCGCCGAGGCCGTCTCGATCCCGGTGATCGGAATGGGCGGCATCGAGACCGGGGAGGATGCGCTCGCGTTTCTGGCCCTCGGAGCGACCGCGATCGCCGTCGGAACGGCCAGCTTTCGCGACCCCGGGGCGGGCGAACGGGTTCGCTCGGGGCTCGCCGACGAGCTCTCCCGGAGAGGCTGGGAGGGTCTCCCGGCAACATCGGTTCCGTCGACCTCAAGTTGAGGTCGAACCGAATTTCGCACAAAACCCCCCGTTGACCCTTGCGCGCGGCGGGCGCATCGCTATACACTCGCGCGCGCCGATGGCCCCTCCGACCGCCTCCGTCGACATGACTTCCGCCGCCGTTCCCGAGAGGTCCCGAGAGCAGCGGATGCGGGCTCTTCGCCGGGCCAACGAGATCCGGTCGGCGCGCGCGCAGCTGAAGCGCGACCTGAAGGCCGGCAAAGTGAAGATCGAGAAGCTGCTCCTCGACCCGCCGGACTACGTCCTCTCGGCGAAGGCGTTCGACATGATCCTCGCCGTCCCGAAGTACGGCCGGGTGAAGGCGAACAAGATCCTCACCCAGTGCCGGATCTCGCCGTCGAAGACGATCGGCGGCCTCTCCGAGCGCCAGCGCGCGGAGCTGATCTCCCAGCTTCGTCGTTAGTTAGCCGACCGCCCCGGCGGTCATCATCTCCGGCCGCATGGCCAGCAAAGTCTTCGTCATCACCGGGCCCTCGGGGGTCGGCAAGGGAACCCTGATCAGGGAGCTGCTGAAGGCTGTTCCCGACCTGGAGCTGTCGGTCTCCGCCACCACCCGGCGCCCGCGCGAGGGGGAGGAGGACGGCCGTGAGTACCACTTCCTGACGCCGGAGGAGTTCGAGCGGCGGGTGGAGGAGAAGGACTTCCTCGAGTTCGCCAGCTACAGCGGCAACCGCTACGGGACCCTCCGCAGCGAGGTCGAGCGCCGCCTCGACGCCGGCCATTCGGTCGTCCTCGAGATCGAGGTCCAGGGGGCCCAGCAGGTGCGGGCGGCGAAACCGGACTCGGTGCAGATCTTCATCGCCCCACCCGATCCGGCGGTCCTGCGGGAGCGGCTCGCCGGCCGCGGCACCGATTCCGCCGAGGCGATCGCCGAGCGGCTCAAGGTCGCCGAGCAGGAGCTGGCGGTGCAGGGGGACTTCGATCACTGCGTCGTCAACGACGAGGTCCAGCGGGCCGCCGCCGAGCTGGCGGGGATCGTCCGCTCAGAGCTCGGGCAGGCGCCGGCGGCCTGATCCTCTAGACTCGGCCGCCGATGATCAAACCACGCGTAGACAAGCTTCTGGACCACGCTGATTCCCATTACGCCGCAGTCGTCGTGTCGGCGAAGCGTGCCCGCCAGATCAACAGCTACTTCCACAACCTCGGAGAGGGCGGCTTCGGTGAGTACCCGCCGCCGATGGTCGAGACCAACGCCGAGAGGAACTACCTCTCGATGTCGCTCGAAGAGCTCGCCGAGGGCAAACTGAAATACGAGTACCGCACCTAGCAGTCTCAGCGCCCCGTCTCTCGCGGGGCGCTTTCATTAGGGGACCATGGCCCGGATCCTCCTAGGCGTCAGCGGCGGCATCGCCGCTTACAAGGCGCTCGAGCTGGCGCGGCTGGCGACGCTGGCCGGCCACGGCGTCCGCGTCCTGATGACCGAGACCGCGACCCGCTTCGTCGGCGCCGCATCCTTTGAGGGGATCGTCGGCGCCCCGGTGCTGACCTCGGAGTTCGAGCGCGACCCGATGCGGGGCGCCTTCCCCGGCGAAGAGCAGGCGGGCCACGACCCGATCGGCCACCTCGAGCTCGCCGGCCGCTGCGACGCCTACCTCGTCGCGCCCGCCTCGGCCAACACCGTCGCCAAGCTGGCGGCGGGGGCTGCGGACTCGATGCTGACCACGTCCTTCCTCGCCTGCACCTCGCCGCGGCTCCTCGCCCCGGCGATGAACGACCGCATGTACGCCGACGCGGCGACGCAGGCCAACCTCGCCACCCTGCGCGAGCGCGGGATCGAGGTGATCGAGCCCGACGAGGGAAGGCTCGCCTCCCGCGGCGAGCACGGGCGGGGCCGCCTCCCCGACCCCGAGCAGCTGCTGGCCCGGGTCGAGGCCGCCCTTCCCGCCGGCGACCGCCCCTGGGACGGCCTGCGGGTGCTGGTCACCGCCGGCGGCACCCGCGAGCCGATCGACCCGGTGCGCTTCATCGGCAACCGCTCGAGCGGGCGGATGGGGATCGCCCTCGCCGCCGCCGCGGCCAGGCGCGGTGCGGAGGTGACCCTGATCGCCGCCAACGTCTCGCTACCGGCGCCGGCCGGGGTGCGCCGTCTCGACGTCGAGACCGCCGCCCAGCTCGCCGAGGTTGCCGAGCGCGAGTTCCCTTCAACCCACGTGCTGCTGATGGCCGCCGCCCCCGCCGACTTCCGCGCCGCCGACCCCGCGGAGGGCAAGCTGCAGCGCTCCGGCTCGCTCGACCTCTCCCTCCAGCCGACCGAGGACATCCTCGCTTCGCTGTCCGCCCAACGCCGTTCGGGGCAGACCGTGGTCGGGTTCGCCGCCGAGCACGGGGGGGAGGCGGTCGAGCGGGCGCGCGGGAAGCTGCGGCGCAAGGGCGCCGACCTGATCGTCCTCAACGACGTCTCGAACCCGGAGATCGGTTTCGAGAGCGACCGCAACGCCGTCACCCTGATCGGCGCCGAGGCCGAGAAGGAGGTCCCGATCGACTCCAAGGACGCCGTCGCCGAGGCGATCCTGGATGAAGTCGGTCGCTTGCGGGAGAAACAGGCCCGGCCGGCGAGCTGAGCGGGCTATACTGATTTCAAGCTTTTCTGTCCCCTATGCGTGTCGAGAAGTGGGCCTGGCCCACTTTTTTTACGCCTCCACCCCAACGAAACAGGCATGAACGACCCCACCGAGCAAGACCTCCAGCGCGAGTTGACCGGGCTGGATCCCGACATCGACCTCGTCGCCCTCGAGAAACCGAGGGGCGACGCGCTGCGGCTCTTCATCGACCACCCCGAGGGCGTCGACCTCGCTCTTTGCGAAAGAGTCAGCAAGCACCTGCAGCACCTGCTGGCCGATTATTCGCTCGAGGTCTCCTCGCCTGGCCCCAAGTACCGCCGCACCGACACCGCTTCCGAACCCAAGGAGTCCCTTCAGTGACTAAAGAGATCGTCGACGCCGTCAGAGCACTGGAGCAGGAGAAGGGAATCTCCGCCGACACGCTGATGGACGCCCTCGAGGACGCCCTCCTCTCGGCCTACAAGAAGACCCCGGGCGCGGCCAAATACGCGCGGGTCGACCTCGATCACGAGACCGGTGACTTCCGCGTCTTCGAGCTGATCCTGCCGCCGGAGCTGGAGGAGAAGCTGCTGGCCGAAGCCGCCGAGCAGCAGGAGGAGCCCGAAGTCGACCCGGAGACCGGCGAACTGAAAGAGCCGGAGGACCCCGAGCTCGACCCCGAGATGATCGCTCCCTACGAGGACCAGATCACGACCAAAGACGTCACCCCTGAAGACTTCGGCCGCATTGCCGCCCAGACCGCCAAGCAGGTGATCCTGCAGCGGATCCGCGAGGCCGAGCGGCAGATGATGTACGACGAGTACCAGGACCGGGTCGGCGAGCTGATCACCGGGATCATCCAGCAGTCCGACAAGCGCTACACGCTGGTGCAGCTGCGCGAGCGGGTCGAGGCGCTGCTGCCGAAGTCCGAGCAGGTCTACAACGAGCGCTATGACCACGGCGCCCGGGTCAAGGCCGTGATCACCGACGTCTCCGACTCGACCAAAGGGCCGGCGATCGTCGTCTCCCGCCGCAGCCCGGAGCTGATCAAAAGCCTGTTTGAGCTCGAGGTGCCGGAGATCGCCGACAAGCTGGTCGAAATCGTCGGCGTCGCGCGGGAGCCCGGCTACCGCTCGAAGATCGCCGTCGTCTCCCACGCCGACGGGGTCGACCCGGTTGGCGCCTGTGTCGGCCCGCGCGGATCCCGCGTGCGGATGGTCGTCTCCGAGCTCCGCGGCGAGAAGATCGACATCATCCCTTACAACGATGAGCCCGCCCGCTTCGTCGCCAAAGCGCTCTCGCCGGCGCGCGTGCGCGAGGTGATCGTCGACGACGAGGAGCGCCAGGCGACCGTGATCGTGCCCGACGACCAGCTCTCGCTGGCGATCGGCCGCGACGGCCAGAACGCTCGCCTCGCCGCCCGCCTCACCGGCTGGCGCGTCGACATCAAGTCCGAGACCGAGTTCGCCTCCGAAGAACACGAGGTCGAGGTCGAGGGCGAAGAAAACTTCGACGGCCGCTGCATGGCGGTGATGACGACCGGTCGCCGTTGCCCCAACGCGGCGCTTCCGGGCTCGACCTACTGCGGCCTGCCCCAGCACCAGGCGCTCTCGCGCTTCGAAACGAGCCAGGTGGCGATGCTGGCCAACGTCTCCGAAACCGAGATCGCGATCCTCGCCGACCCCGACGCCGACGAAGGCCAGGTCGAAGAGATCGTCAACCGCGCCACCAGCGAATACGTCGAGCCGGCCGAGGAGACTGCCGACGAGGTGGCCACCGAGGAGGCGATCGAAGCGGACATCCAGCAGGAGGCGACTGAAGCCGAGGAAGTCTCCGGCGAGACGCTCGACAACGACGACGAAGCGGCAGAGCCGGTTGCCGAGGAGGCGGAGCAGGCTTAGTGGCAAAGAAACGGGTTCACGAGATCGCGAAATCGCAGGGCGTCAGCTCCAAGGAGCTGCTCGACGCGCTGAAAGCCGCCGGGGTCGAGGCAAAAGCGGCGGCATCCAGCGTCGAGGAGGCCGACGCCGTCAAAGCGATCTCCGCTGCGAAGGGGAACGGCGGCGCCGGAGCGAAACAGGCTCCCGCGCAAGCCGCTCCTAAAGCCGAGGCCCCGGCTGCGACGCCGAAAGCGGCGCCGAAGCCGGCAGCTGCGAAAGGCTCCGGCACCTCGACGAAACCCGTCCGCCCAGCCGCCCAGCAGCAGCAGAGCGGCGGCGGGGGCGGGGGCGCCTCCTCGAAAAAACGCCGCGTCGTGATCGACTCGCAGGCGTCCCGCCGCGAGCAGGGCGGGGGCCCGCCCCCGCAGCGCCCGCCCCGGCGTCGCGGCGGCCGCCGCCGCCGCCCGCTGCTCGAGGAGCCGCCGGCCAAATCGGATACGCCGGACGAGCCCGCAGCCTCGAAAGTGAACTCGGGAGCGACCGTGCGCGAGGTCGCCGAATCGCTCGGCCTCGCCCCGGCCGAGGTGATCAAAAAACTGATGATGATGGGGGAGATGGCGACGCTCACCCAGACCCTCACCGACGACTCGGTGAAGGCGATCGCCGACGAGTACGGACGCAAAATCGAAATCGTCCACGCCGCCGACGAGGAGCCCGAGGAGCCGGAGTTCTCCGACGCCGACGAGGACCTGCTCGACCGGCCGCCCGTGGTCACGATCATGGGCCACGTCGACCACGGCAAGACCTCGCTGCTGGATGCGATCCGCGAGACCGAGGTCGCCGCGGGCGAGGCCGGCGGCATCACCCAGCACATCGGCGCCTACCAGGTCCACCACGAGGAGAAGACGATCACCTTCCTCGACACCCCGGGCCACGCCGCCTTCACGGCGATGCGCGCCCGCGGCGCCAAGGTCACCGACGTCGTCGTCGTGGTCGTCGCCGCCGACGACGGCGTCATGCCGCAGACGCGGGAGGCGATCGATCACGCCCGCGCCGCCGACGTGCCGATGCTGATCGCCGTCAACAAGATCGACAAAGAGGGCGCCAACCCCGAAAAAGTCCGCGGGGAGCTTGCCCAGATGGAGATCACCTCCGAGGAGTGGGGAGGCGACACCGTCTTCTGCGAGGTCTCGGCGAAGACCAAGGAGGGCCTCGACAACCTGCTCGACATGATCCTCCTCGTGACCGAGCTCGAGGAGCTCGCCGCCAACCCGAACGCCCCCGCCTCCGGCCACGTGATCGAGTCCCAACTCGACCCCGGCCGTGGCCCCGTCGTCACCGTCCTCGTCGCCCGCGGCACGCTCCGCGTCGGCGACTCGCTCGTCGCCGGCCCCCAGTGGGGCCGGGTGCGGGCGATGCAGGACTTCACCGGCAAAGCCGTCGAGGAGGCGGTGCCGGGGATGCCGGTCGAGGTGCTCGGCTTCGACGGCGTCGCCGATGCCGGCGAGTTCGTGCAGACCGTCGACGGCGACCGCCAGGCCCGCCAGATGGCCGGCGAGCGCGCCCACCGGCTCAAAACCGAGGCGCTGGCCCGCCGCCAGGGCCGCAAGGTCAGCCTCGACGAGGTCTTCGCCCGCGCCCAAGAGGGGGAGATTAAGGAGCTCAACATCGTCCTCAAGGCCGACGTCGCCGGCTCGCTGGAGGCGCTCCAGGACGAGCTCGCGAAGGTGCCGCAGGAACGGGTCTCGATCAACATCATCCACTCGCAGACGGGCGGCATCAACGAGTCCGACGTGATGCTCGCCTCGGCTTCCGACGCGATCATCATCGGCTTCAACGTGCGCCCGCTGCTCGACGCCAAACGCGCCGCCGCGCGCGAGGGCGTCGACGTCCGCACCTACTCGGTCATCTACAAAATCACCGAAGACCTGCGCAACGCGATGGAGGGCCTGCTGGACTCGGTCGCGGTCGAGGAGACGATCGGCGAGGCGCTGGTCAAACAGACCTTCAAAGCCTCAAAGGTCGGCCGCATCGCCGGCTGCATCGTCGCCGAGGGCAAGGCCGTCCGCACCGCCAGCGTCCGCCTGATCCGCGAGGGAACGGTGATCTGGACCGGTGAGCTCGGCTCCCTGCGCCGCTTCAAAGACAACGTCCAGGAAGTCGAGGAGGGCCAGGAGTGCGGCATCGTCCTCGAGGGGTACGCCGACGTGAAGGAGGACGACGTGCTCGAGTTCTTCCAGACCAAACAGGTCGAGCAGACCCTGGAGTAGCATGGCCGGCTCCCGCATGCGGCGCATCAACGAGGTGCTCCGCGAGGTCGTGGGCGCCGCAATCTCAGGTGAACTAAGTGACCCCCGAATCGGCTTCGTGACCGTGACCGCCGTAGAGACCAGCCCCGACCTGCGCACCGCCAAGGTGTTCGTCAGCGTGCTCGGCTCCGAGGAGGAGCGGGAGGCGACGCTGGAGGGCCTGCGCTCCTCCCACGGCGTGATCCAGTCGCGGATCGCCGCCGAGACGCGGATGAAGCGGACGCCGACGTTGACGTTCCATTACGACGACACGATCGAGAAAGGCGTCCGCATCTCCGAGCTGTTGGAGGAAGAAGAATGAGCTCCGTCCCCGAGATCGCGACCTCCGACCTGGAGCGCACCGCCGCCGAGCTGCGAACACGCGACCGCTTCCTGCTCACCGCCCACGAGGGCCCCGACGGCGATGCCCTCGGCTCTCTGCTCGGCCTGCACAAAGTCCTCACCCAGCTCGGTAAGGATTCGGTGATGTTCATGGCCGCGAAGGAGTTCCCGCTGCCGATCGAGTACCGCTTCCTGCCGCTGGAGGAGGTCTTCCACGAGCCCCCGGCCGACATGGCCGACCGCACCGTCGTCTTCCTCGACTGCGGCAACATCGACCGGATGCCGGTCGAGTGGCTGACCGCCGGCGGCAACGACGTCATCAACATCGACCACCACCACGACAACACCCGCTTCGGGGACGTCAACCTGGTCGGCGTCGACGCCTCCTGCACGGCGGAGATCGTCTACGACCTGGCGCTGCTGCTGGGGGCGAAGATCACGCCGGAGATTGCCTCGGCGCTCTACGTCGGGCTGATCACGGATACCGGCAAATTCATGTACGAGAACACCAACGCCCATACCCACCGGGTGGCGGCGGACCTGATCGACGCCGGGGTCGACGTCGACGACACCTACCGCCGCCTCTACGAGCACGTGCCGCTGCCGAAGCTGCGACTGGTCTCCCGCGCCCTCGACGGCATCTCCAGCCACTGCGACGGCGCCCTGGCGATCAGCTACGTGACGATGGCCGACTACGAGGCCACCGGCGCCGGCGAGGAGATGACCGAGGGCCTGATCGACAACCTGCGCTCGATCGACGGCGTCCGCGTCGCCGCCGTGATTCGCGACCTCGGCGACCGCGGCCGGGCCGCGCGCAAGGTCAGCCTCCGCTCCAGCGCTGGCGAGGTCGACGTCTCCGCGATCGCCCGCCTCAACGGCGGCGGCGGCCACAAGCGCGCCGCCGGCTTCTCCACCGACCTGGAGTACGAGCAGCTGGTCGAGTTCCTGACCGACGAGGTCTCCAGGCAACTCGGCTCCTGAGCATGGCGGTAGATTCCGGCACGGTGCTGCTCTACGACAAGCCGGCCGGCGTCACCTCGCACGACGTCGTCGCCCAGGTCCGCCGCGAGCGCGGCGAGAAAACGGGCCACGCCGGCACCCTCGACCCCTTCGCCACCGGGCTGCTGCTGATCCTGCTCGGCCGCGCCACCCGCCTGCAGCGCTTCCTCGTCGGCCTGCCGAAGACCTACCTGGCGACGGCCCGGCTGGGCTGGCGCTCGAGCACCGGCGACTCCGACGGCGAGCTGACCGAGACCGGGCGCGTGCCCGAGGCCCTGGAGCTGCCGACCGGGACCGTGCGCCAGCGGGTGCCGATGACCTCGGCGGTCCGGGTCGGCGGCGAGCGCCTCTACAAGAAGGCCCACCGCGGCGAAGTGGTGGAGACGCCGGCGCGCGACGTCCAGGTCCACCGCGCCGAGCTGCTCTCGAGCGACGGCGAGCACGCCCACTTCGAGATCGAATGCTCGGCCGGGACCTACGTCCGCACCCTGGTCGAGACCCTGGGCGACGCCTACTGCTCGGACCTACGGCGCACCGCCGTCGGCCCCTTCCGGGTCGAGGACGCGGGCGAGGAGCTGGGCGTCGGGCGGGTCGCCGAGCTGGTGCCGGCGGTGGGGGAGGCGCTGCGGTGAAAGTCACCTCGCTCCCCGACGCCGAGCGCCGGCCCCGCAAGGTCGCGATCGGGACCTTCGACGGCGTCCACCTCGGCCACCAGGCGGTGATCAAGGGCGCTGACACGGTTCTCACCTTCGACCCGCACCCGCTCGAAGTCCTGCATCCGGCGGCGACCCCAAAGCTGATCATGCCGTTCGAGGTCAAGCGCGACGTGATCGCCGGCCTCGGCGTCGAAGAGCTGGTCGTGATCCCGTTCGACAGGGAGTTCGCCCAGCGCAGCGCCGAGGACTTCGTCGAGCACGTGTTGGAGGAGAAGCTCGACGCCAGGGAGGTGGCGGTCGGCGAGAACTTCCGCTTCGGGGCGAAAGCCAAAGGCGACCCGGCGATGCTGGAAGCGCATCCGGAGTTCGAGACCCGCGTCGTGCCGCTGATCGAGGTCGACGGCGAGACCGTCTCCTCGACCCGGATCAGGGCCCTGGTCGCCGCCGGCGACATGACCGCCGCCAGGCGCTGCCTCGGCGCTCCCTTCATGGTCGAGGGGACCGTGGTCAAAGGGGACCAGCGCGGCCGTGAGCTCGGCTTCCCGACCGCCAACATCGTCCCCGACGACCGCCTCGCGATCCCCGGCCACGGCGTCTACGCCGCCTTCGCCGACGGCGTCCCGGCCGCGGTCAACGTCGGCGTCCGCCCGACCTTCGAGAGCGGCCGCGGCGTCCTGATCGAGACCTACCTGATCGACCGCGAAGAAGACCTCTACGGCAGGACCCTCCGCGTCGCCTTCGTCGAGCGCCTCCGCGGCGAGCGCGCCTACCACGAGGTCGACGAGCTGATCGAGCAGATGAAGCGCGACGTCGAGGACGCGAAGCGCGTCTGCGCAGGCTTCACCGCTTAATTTCCCCAGTGTTCGAAACTTCTACGGCCATGGGCGGTTGAAGAAGCCGTGAGCTCGCCGAATCGCGCCAAGCCGGGCCGTCCCCTCGCGGCCTTCGCCGCTGCGCTGCTCGCTCTGCTGCTGGTCGCCACGCCGGCCTCGGCCCGAGACGAGCAGATCCCGTTCAACCTCGGGAGCGTCCAGGTGGCGGATCTCACCGCCGGCCCCGGTGGCGCCCTCTGGTACGCGGGGCGCAGCATGGCGGGGAGCCCGCACGACGAGATCGGCAGGGTGGAACCGACCGGCGAGGTGATCCGCTTCTCCCTGCCCGAGCGCGAACAGCGCTTCCAGGGCATCGGGGGAATAGCCGCCAGCCCGGGTGGGAGCCTCTGGTTCACCGAGCCCAATTTCAGCCGGATTGGCCGGATCACGCCGGCTGGAGAGGTTGCCGAGTACCCCTCTCCGCTCTACGCCTCGCACCCGAAGCAGATCGTCGTCGCCCCCGACGGCAACGTCTGGTTCACCGACGGCTACTACCGGGTCGACCGCTACGACGTCGGCACCAACAGCTTCGAAGAATTCAGCATCACCGGGGGATCCGATCCGACTGGAATCGTGGTCGGGCCCGACGGCGCGATCTGGTTCGCCGAGCGGGGGATGGGGCACATCGGCAGGATCAGCATGAACGGCCAGTACACGAGGTACGAGATCCCGCCCGTCAGCCACCCTCGCCAGATTGTCGTCGGCCCCGACGGCAACCTCTGGTTCACCGACGAAGAGGCACCGCGGATCGGGCGCATCACCACCGCCGGGAAGGTCTCACTATTCCCGGTGCCGGTGAAAGGGGGGACGGACAAGCTGGTAGCCGGCCCGCGCGGCCTCCTCTGGTACAGCAGCGGCGGTGAAATCGGGACGATCTCGACCGATGGCGAGGCCTCTCCCGCCGAATGCCTGTACCCACGGTGCCCGCTGAAGATCGCCGCCATCACGCCGGGGGCGGACGGCTACCTCTGGGTGGCGAGCGAGAACTTCCTCGGCCGGTTCCTGCCGGCGATCCACGTCTCGATCGGGCGGCACCCTAGCCGGATCAAGGGGCGCTACCTGACCGTCGGCGTGCGCTGCGACGGGGGCATCCTCGACCTTTCCTGCGAAGGCGCCCTGGGCATCAACGGCCTGGTGCCGAGGCCGGGGGAGCGGGGAGGCGGCCCGATGACCCTGCAGCTGGCGCGCAGCCGCTTCTCGATTCCCGGCGACAGCAGCATGCGGATCAGGCTGCGCCTGCGGGGTCGCCCGTTCCGACTTCTCGCCGGCCGCCACCGAATCAGGGCCTGGGGCTATACGACCGTCGGAGACGACGGAAAAGGACCAGTGCCGCTGACGCTCCGTCGATAGGGCTCTGTGCTAGCTTCCAGCACCCGTCGCACCTGCGTGTGCGACGTTTTCACGAGATGAGCCTGACCAAAGAGAAAAAGAGCGAGCTGATCGGCAAATACGGCCGCGGCGACAAGGACACCGGCTCGGCCGAGGTCCAGATCGCGCTGATGACCGAGCGGATCAACGAACTCACCGAGCACCTGCGCGGCCATGCGAAAGACCACCACTCGCGCCGCGGCCTGCTGATGCTCGTCGGCAAGCGCCGCCGCATGCTGCGCTACCTCGAGAAGACCGACCTCGAGCGCTACCGCGCCCTGGTCAAAGAACTCGGCCTGCGGCGATGATCGAAGTCGGGGAGAAAGCCCCCGACTTCACCCTCCGCAACCAGGACGGGGAGAAGGTCTCCCTCTCCGACTTCGCGGGCCGCAAAGTGATGCTGGTCTTCTACCCTGGCGACTTCAGCCCCGTCTGCGGCGACCAGTTCTCGATCTACCAGGAGGTCAAGCCGGAGATCGAGGCAAAGGGAGTCGAGCTGGTCGGGATCAGCGTCGACAGCTTCTTCGCTCACAAGGCCTTCCAGGAAAAACTCGGGATCGACATGATGCTGCTCTCCGATTTCGAGCCCAAGGGCGAGGTCGCCCGCGCCTACGACTCCTATGTCGAGAAGATGGGCTTCGCCAACCGCACTCTCGTCCTCGTCGACGAGGACGGAAAGGTCGCCTGGACCTACGAGTCGCCCAACCCGGGCGAGTTCCCCGGCGCCAACGTCATCTTCGACGCCCTCTCCTAGCGCGAGACCGCAAAATTCCTTCTTCAGGAATGGTTTTTGCGGTCTCGGTGAAATGAGCGATCTGAGCAGCGCCCCGATCCCGCCGGCCGGGCCGGACGACCACGTCCGCGGCGAGGGGGAGGAGGGATTGATCGTTTACGCCGACCTCGGCTGCCCGCGCTGCGCCGCCGCGTGGCAGCGGCTGCGGGACGAGCCGGGCCGCCTCGTCTTCCGCCACTTCCCGGTCGCCGCCAAGCATCCGCGCTCCCCCGCGCTCCACGCCGCCGCCGAGGCGGCCGGGCGGCAGGGTCGCTTCTTCGAGATGGTCGACTCGCTCTACGCCGACCGCGGCCGCGTCGACGATCCCCATCTCTGGGAGCGGGCGCGGCGCTTCGGCCTCGATCTCGACCGCTTCGAGGCCGATCGCCGCAGCGAGGACGCCGGGGCCCAAATCAAGCGCGATTTCCGTTCCGGCATCCGCGGCGGAGTGGCTGGCACTCCGGCGGTTTTCGATGCCTGTACCCTTGTCGCAGTTAGAGAACGAGAGTTCTGAAAGCGAATGCGCCGCCAACCGGGCGGCCGGAGGTACAACTAAATGAGCATGTTTGACGTTACCCGCGTCTCGGCGGATATCGGCGATGGCCAGATTTCCTTCGAGACCGGAAAACTCGCGAAGCAGGCGGGTGGCGCCGTCGTCGTCCGCAGCGGCGACACGATGGTCCTCTGCACCGCCACCGTCGGCAGCCTGCGCGACGTGGACTTCCTTCCCCTCACCGTCGACATCGAGGAGCGGATGTACGCCGCGGGCAAAATCCCGGGCTCGTTCTTCCGTCGCGAGGGCAAATCGAGCGAGAAGGCGACGCTGACCGCGCGCATGATCGATCGCCCGATCCGCCCGCTCTTCCCCAAGGGCTGGCACTACGAGACGCAGCTGGTCGCGATCCCGATGTCGGTTGACCAGGTCAACCCCTACGACATCCTGGCGATGAACGGCGCCTCCGCGGCGCTGGCCATCTCGCCGGTCCCGGTCGCCGATCACGTCGGCGCCGTCCGCATCGGCAAACACGAGGGTGACTTCGTCGTCAATCCGCCCGAGGAGGCCCACGAGGAGCTCGAACTCGACCTCATCGTCGCCGGCACCAGCGAGGCGATCCTGATGGTCGAGGCCGGCGCCAGCGGCGTCACCGAGGCCGAGATTCTCGATGCCCTCGACATCGCCCACGCCGAGATCAAGAAGCTCTGCGCCGTGATGGCGGAGCTCCAAGACAAGGTCGGCAAGGAGAAGATCCAGGTCGAGGCGCCCAAGATCGACGAGAGCCTGCTCTCCGAGATCCGCTCCTCGCACGGCCAGGCCCTGGTCGACGCGATTGCGACCGAGGGCAAGCTCGAGCGCTACGAGGCGATCGACAAGGTCAAGGACGAGGTCGTCGGCCACTACGCCGCCGCCCACGAGGACGGCGAGGTTGACTCAGACCGCATCGCCGAAGTCAAGGCCGCGATCAACTCGATCGAGAAGGACACGATCCGCAAGGCGATCGCCGTCGAAAAGAAGCGCCCCGACGGCCGCGCCCAGGACGAGATCCGACCGATCGAGACCGAGGTCGACATCTCCCCGCGCGTCCACGGCTCCGCCCTGTTCACCCGCGGCGAGACCCAGATCCTCTCCAACGTCGCCCTGGGCACCACCCGGATGGACATGCGGATCGACACGCTTGGCCTGCAGACCACGAAACGGTTCTGGCACCACTACAACTTCCCGCCCTTCTCGGTCGGGGAGGCGGGCTTCATGCGCGGCCCGAAGCGCCGTGACATCGGCCACGGCGCCCTCGCCGAGCGCGCCCTGGTGGCGACGATCCCCGACGAAGAGTCGTTCCCGTACGTGATCCGGGTGGTCTCCGAGACCCTCGAGTCCAACGGCTCCTCCTCGATGGGATCGGTCTGCGCCTCCTCGATGGCCCTGCAGGCAGCGGGCGTCCCGGTCACCGCACCGGTCGCTGGCGTCGCCATGGGCCTGATCAAGGAGGGCGACGACTACATCGTCCTCACCGACATCGCCGGCGTCGAGGACCACCTCGGCGACATGGACTTCAAGGTCGCCGGCACCGCCGAGGGCATCACCGCCCTGCAGATGGACATCAAGATCACCGGCGTGACCTTCGACATCCTGCGGGACGCGCTGGACCAGGCCCACAAGGGCCGCCAGTTCATCCTCGGCAAGATGGCCGAATCGATCGAGGGCCCGCGCGAGAAGCTCTCTCCGCACGCCCCGGCGATCGAGTCGATCAAGATCGACCCGGAGAAGATCGGTGCCGTCATCGGTAAAGGTGGCGAAACGATCCGCGGCCTCTGCGAGGAGTTCGAAGCGGAGATCGACGTC
>JBJMKN010000022.1:0-25922 GCA_045805765.1 Solirubrobacterales bacterium | reverse complement strand
GGATGTCGTCCTTGATCGGCAGCAAGGGAGCCGATCAGGGTACTGACAGCACCTCCAGCGCGTTCGAGAAGAAGAAGCCCGGCTGCGGCCCGCCCTCGATGGCGTAGACGCGACCGCGATACGCCACGCCGCCCAGGCCGTGGCGAGGGGTGCGCATGTCGGGCAGCGCGGTCCACGTACGCGCCGCCACGTCGTACAGCTCGACCTCCTTGATCGTGCCGGCGGCCTCCTCGCCGCCGAAGACGACGATCCGACCCGAGTCCGCCGCGGCGGCCGCTATCCCGCCTCGCGGCTTGCGCATGTCGGGCAGCTTCGACCACCGGCGCGTGCGCGGGTTGTAGGCCTCGTGCGTTGTGAAGTTGCCGCCGCTGCTCGTCCGTCCCGCCAGTACGTGTAACCGACCGCCGGCCACCGCTGAGGCCAGGTGCTCGCGCGGGGTGGGCATCGGCGGCCCGGCCGACCAGCGCCGCCGCTTGATGTCGTAGATCTCCATGCTCCCGGTCGCGCCGCCGGCGTCGACGCCGCCCACCGCGTACAGCCGCCCGCTGATCGCCTGCATCGTGTGCGCGGCGCGCTGCGTGGGCGCGCTGCGGAGGCGGCTCCAGCGGTCGCGCCCCGGGTCATAGGAGAACAGCGCCGCGGCCCGGCGCGCGAAGTCGCGCGGGTTCGTGTAGCCGCCCATCACGTACACCCGCCCGCCGGTCGCGGCGATGCCGGTGTGGTTCACGCCGATCGGCAGCGGGCGCACGCGTTTCCAGCGATCCGCGTCGAGGTCGTAGCGGAGCACCGCGCGGGTGGTGTGCCCCGACCGCTCCTCGAAGCCGCCCACCACGTAGACGAACCGTCCGATCCGCGCCGCGGCCACCTCGGTGCGCGACAGCGGCGACGGCGCCAGCGGCCGCCACTCCGAGGAGGACCCGGACCCCGACCCGCCGGCAAACGCGACCGCGGCCACTACCGCAGCGGCAACGACCGCCACTGCGACCGAGAGGCGCATCGGCTCAGGCGGTCGTGCTGGAGGCCTGCGCCAGGGTCTGCTCGGCGTGGTAGCTCGAGCGCACCAGCGGCCCCGCGGCCACGGACTCGAAGCCCAGCTTGTAGGCCTCGCGCTCCAGCTCGGCGAACTCGTCGGGGTGCCAGTAGCGCACCACCGGCAGGTGCTGGGCGGTCGGGCGCAGGTACTGGCCGACGGTGAGGACCTGGACCTGGTGCTCGCGTAGGAGGCCGAAGGTTTCGACCATCTCCTCGTGGGTCTCGCCGAGGCCCACCATCAGGCCGGACTTGGTCACGACCTCCTCGCCTCCCATCTCCTTCGCCATCCGCAGGACGCGGGCCGAGCGCAGGAACTCGGAGCCGCGCCGCGCCAGCGGGTAGAGGCGCGGGACCGTCTCGACGTTGTGGTTGAAGACGTCGGGCCGCTCGTGGACGACCTTCGCCAACGGCATCTCCTGGCCGCGGAAGTCCGGCGTGAGGATCTCGACCTTGCACTCGGGCGCCAGCATCCGGATCGAGCGGATGACGCCGACGAAGGCGCTCGCCCCATAGTCGGGGAGGTCGTCGCGGTCGACCGAGGTGACGACGGCGTGGCGCAGCCCCATCGCCTTCACCTGGTTGGCGACGCGCAGCGGCTCCAGCGGGTCGTTCCAGGTCGGCTTGCCGGTCTGCACGTTGCAGAATCCGCACCGCCGCGTGCACACATCCCCCAGGATCATGAACGTCGCGGTGCCGCGCTCCCAGCACTCGCCGACGTTCGGGCAGTTGGCCTCCTCGCAGACGGTGTGGAGGTTGTCGGAGCCGATCTTCTCCTTCAGCCGTCGGTAGTTCGGCCCGCCCGGCGCTGGCACCTTCAGCCACGGCGGCTTGCGGGCGCGCCGAAAGGGGACGGTGCCCTCGGCCTCAGCGGCGGTGCCGCCGGGCTTGGCGCGGGAGCGGGTGACGTGGATGCGATCGGTGCCGGACACCGACGCCTACGTTAGCTGGAGCGCCCCGCCGCCCGAGGCCGGTTCAGCCGGCGATCGGCTTGACGCGCCAGCCGAAGCGCGCCGGCGTCGGGTCGACGTTGCCGAAGCGGTCGATCGCCCGCACCCGGAACAGGTGCCTGCCCGGCTTCACCGAGCGCTTGAACGGGTTGCGGCACGCATTCCACTTCTTCCTGTCGAGCTTGCACTGGAAGTGGGACTGCGCCTCGCTGGAAGCGAAGCGGAACTTCGCCAGGCGCTTGAAGGTGCTCCGCGGTGGCCCGCTGACGATCCGGGTCTGGGGCCGGGTGCGATCGGTCGGATGCTCCGAGACGAAGACAAGCCCGCCGCCCGCCGCCGCGGGCGGGAGCTGGACCTCGAAGGCGCCGATGTCGGACCCGTCCCCGCCTTCTTTGTTGCTGATGTCCGCGAAGTCACTGGGACGGGGCAGGTTGCGCTGGTCGACGGTGCTGGCGAAGGAGTTGCCGCGATCGATCGCGATGCTGCCTGGGAGGAGGGCGTGGGTCGGGGTGGGCCCGCCGTTGTCTGCCAGTGCCGGGTCAAGCCCGGCGACCACTCCGACCAGATCGCTTCCCTCGCCGAGCCCGCAGCTGTCGTCTTCGTCGAGGTTGAAGCCGCCGGAGGCGAACTCTTCGCTTCCGGGCGCGCCGCCGCCGCAGCTGTCCGCCCCGTCGAGGGGCTCGGCGACGAGCGTGCCACGGATCGTGGTGCTGAGGGCGGAAAAGAGGTTGGCGCCCAGCGCCAAGCCAGCGGAGGTCGCCGAGTTACGGGCGATCGTGGAGGAGGCGATCGTCGCTTCGTAGGCCTGGATACCGCCGCCCTGGGCGCGAACCTGAGGAGCCGCGCCCTCCGCGACGACCGCGTTGCCGCTGATCGTGCTGCGGCTGACGCTCGCCGTGGATCCCGCTAGGACCCCACCACCCTGCGCCGTCGTCACCGTTCCGTCGCCGCTGGCTTCGGTGATGTTGCCGCTGATCGTGCTGGCCTCGACGGTCAAGCTGCTCAGCCCCGCGACCCCGCCTCCGAAGGCCGCGGTCAACGCCGATGCGTCGCTTGCCCGGGCGACGTTGCCGGCGACGATCGTTTCGCGCAGGGTCAGCGGCCCTTCGCTCCAGATGCCGCCGCCTTCGACAAAGATGTTGGTCCCGGTTTCCGCCGTCGCTTCGCTGTCCTTGACGACGAGCCCGGTCAGGGTGAGGCTGCCTTCCGAGTTCCTGATTCCGCCGCCCACGGTGAAGGAACCGGAGCCGACGGCCTTTCCGTTGCTGACGGTGAGCCCGCTCAGAGACGAGGAGCCGGTGGCGGAAACGGCGAAGACCGGGAAGGCGGTGGAGTCGGCGCGGTGGACCTCCAGCAGATCGGCGCCCGGTCCGACGATCGAAACGGGGTCGAAGATGATCTGCAGCGGACTCCCCAGGTTGATCGTGCCCGTGACTTCGATCGGGATCGTGTCCGGGCCGGTATGGGCGTTCGCTTCTTTGACCGACTTGCGCAGGGTCCCTTTGTCTTCGGTGTCGGCCGTGCTCGTCACTGAATAGGAGAGCGCTAGCGCCGAACCTGCGGGCAGCAGTACAGCCGCCGCGAAGACGGTGATGAGGAGGAGCGGGCGGAGTAGGCGCATGAGCCGCCGAGCCTACGCAGTGACGTCGGCGGCGGCAAGCGGCTCTTTGTCGAACACGCTCGCGTAGGCGGCGACCAACGTGTCGGCGAACGCCTCCATCTCCTGCTCGGCCCCGAGCTCCCGCGAGAGCGAGGTCATCGCCATGCCCTCGATCCCGCAGGGGACGACCCACTCGAAAGGCTGCAGGTCGTTGTTGACGTTGACCGCGAGCCCGTGGGTGGTGACGCCGCGGCTGACGTGGAGGCCGATCGAGCCGATCTTGCGGGTGCCGACCCAGACTCCGGTCAGCCCCTCGATGACGCCACCGCGCACCCCCGCCTCGGCGAGCGCCCCGGTCATCGTCCGCTCCAGCCCGCGCACGTACTCGTGGACGTCGCCGCCGTAGCCGCGCAGCTGCACGATCGGGTAGGCGACGAGCTGGCCGGGCCCGTGGTAGGTGACGAGGCCGCCGCGGTCGGTGTCGAGCACTTCGATCCCCTGCGCTTCGTACCACTCGGCACCCATCGGCAGCTCCTCGGGCTTGGAGCGGCGCCCGCGCGTGTAGACGGGAGGGTGCTCGAGCAGGAGCAGGACGTCGCCGATCTCCTCGCGGTGGCGCCGCGCCTGCAGCCGCCGCTGCATCTCCCAGGCCTCCGCGTAGGGGACCATCCCGCAGCGCACGACCGTGATCTCTCCGGGCATGTCACAGATCGTTGCAGGAGGCGGCCCTATCCTGTGGGGGCCGCTCATGGTCCAGTCCAAGCCATTTCGATTCGACTGGCTCCCGGCCGTGGCGCTCAGCTTCGCGCTGGCGCTGGCGATGCTGATCTGGAGCCCACCCGTAGGAGACCTCGCCGCGCAGGTCTTCCGCACCGAGCTGTTCCAGGAAGCGGGCCTCGCGATCTGGAACGGCAGCTGGTACGGCGGCCACTACACCCTCACCTACAGCCTCCTCTTCCCGCCGCTGGCGGCGCTGCTCGGGCCGCAGGTGGTGGGGATGCTCGCCGTCGTCTCCTCCTCCTACCTCTTCGACCGCCTCGTCCGCGACCGCTGGGGGGCGGAGGCGCGCTGGGCGACGCTCTGGTTCGGGGCCGGCGTCGTCACCCTGCTCGCCGACGGGCAGCTCACCTTCGCCCTCGGCGTCGCCTTCGGGCTGGCCGCCCTGCGCTGCCTGCAGACCGAGCGCGGCGCGCTGACGATCACCGCCGCCGCGGCCTGCCCGCTCGCCAGCCCCGTCGCCGGGGCGTTCCTCGCCGGCATCCTCCTGGTCGGTGCCGTCGAGCCCGGCCGCCGCCCCAACCGCCTCGCGATCGCCGCCGGCGCCCTTGCCCTCGCCCTTGTCCTCGTCCCCAACCTCGCTTTCCCCGAGGCCGGCCACTTCCCCTTCGTCTTCTCCTCCTACGTCGCGATCCCGCTCTGGTGCGCCGGCGCGCTCATCCTCACCCAGGGGGTGCGGGAGGAGGAGCGGCAGCTGCGCCGGGTGCTCGTCGCCTACGTGCTCGCCTCGACGCTGATCTGGCTGGCGCCGAACGCGATGGGCGGCAACGCGGTCCGCCTCGGGGCGCTCTTCGGCGGCCCCGTCCTCGCCGCGGTGATGCTCTCGCGGCGGCCGCGGCCGACCGTCCCGACCTGGCTCTTCGCGCCGCTCCTGGTCCTGGCGATCGCCGGCAGCCTCTACTGGCAGCTGACCGCGAGCGTCACCCAGATCGCCCGCTCGGTCGGCGACCCCTCCACCAAGGCGGCCTACTTCCACCCGCCGGCCCGCTGGCTGCGCGCCCACGGCGGCGAGGGGATGCGGATCGAGGTGCTGCCGACCGCGAACCACTGGGAGTCGGCCTACCTGGCGACGAAGTTCGAGCTCGCCCGCGGCTGGCTGCGCCAGCTCGACACCACCCGCGACGACCTCTTCTACGACGAGAAGAAGCTGACCGTAGACAGCTACGGGGCCTGGCTCCGCGCCAACGCGATCTCCTACGTCGCCCTGCCCGACGCCTCGCTCGACTACTCCGCGGTCGCCGAGCGCCGGCTGATCCACCGCAACCCGTCCTACCTCGACCTGCGCTTCCGCTCCGAGCACTGGCGCATCTACGAGGTCCGCAACCCGAAGCCGCTGGTCACGCCGATGGGCGGCGCCGCCGCCGAGACGCTCTGGTTCGGCCGGCAGGGCTTTGCCCTCGACGTCAAGCAGCCAGGCGAGTTCCTCGTCCGCGTCAACTTCACCCCCTACTGGTCGATCGCCCACGGCAAGGGCTGCATCCTCCACCACGGCGACTGGACCGTCGCCCGTGCCAACCGCCCCGGCGTCTTCCGCGTCGCCGCCGACTTCAGCGTCGGCCGGGCGTGGAACGCGGTGACCGGCGCGAAGAAGACCTGTTAGCGCGCGCCCTCGAGGGTCGCCAGCGCCGCGCTGACCACGTGCTCCTCGTGCGGGATCGCCGCCTGCTCGAGGCGTTTGGAGTACGGCATGTGGACATCGGCGCCGGTGACGCGCTGGACCGGGGCGTCGAGGTAGTCGAAGGCCTGCTCCGTGATCAGGGTCGAGAGGTTGGCGCCGACGCCGCCGTGCGGCCAGCCCTCCTCGACGATCACGGCGCGGTTGGTCTTGCGGACCGAGGCGAGGATCGTGTCGAGGTCGAGCGGTCGCAGGGTGCGCGGGTCGATCACCTCGGCCTCGACCCCGTGCTCGTCGGCGAGCTGGCTCGCCGCGCCCTCGGCGACGTGCGCCATTTTGAGGACGCCGACGATCGTCACGTCACTGCCCTCGCGCCGCACCGCCGCCTGGCCGAAGCGCAGCGGCTCGGCCCCGTTCTCGCCCTCGGGCACCTCGCCCCGCACGCCGTAGAGGCTCTCGTGCTCGATGAAGACGACCGGGTTGTCGTCGCGGATCGCCGCCTTCAGCAGGGCCTTGCCGTCGGCCGGGGTCGAGGGGCAGGCGACGAGCAGTCCCGGCACCTGCAGGTAGAGCGCCTCGAAGCTGTGGGAGTGGGTGGGGCCGAGCTGGTGGCCGCCGCCGCCCGGCATCCGGATCACCATCGGCACCTTCGCCTGGCCGTTGAACATGTAGGGGATCGCGGCGGCGTGGTTGACGATCTGGTCCAGCGCCAGGAGGCTGAAGTTGACCGTCATCAGCTCGACGATCGGGCGCAGTCCGTTCATCGCCGCGCCGACGCCGGTGCCGACGATCGTGTTCTCGGAGATCGGCGTGTCGCGGACCCGGCGCTCGCCGAACTCCTCCAGCAGCCCTTCGGTCACCTTGAAGGCGCCTTCGAAGACGCCGACGTCCTCGCCCATCACGAAGACGGACTCGTCGGCGCGCATCTCCTCGGCCATCGCGTCGCGCAGCGCTTCCCGCATCCGCAGCTGCGCCATCAGCCTTCGTCCTCCTCGCCGGCGCCGCGGCCTGCCTCCGCCTGCACGTCTTCGGGCTCGTCGCCCACCTCCGGATCGGCGTCCATCCGCGGCTCCTCGCCCTCCTGCGCGTCGCCATGCTCCGCCGGGTTGGGACGCCGCGTCTCCGCCTGCCCGGCGTAGGCGGCTCCGGCCTCGGCCAGCTCCCGCGCCGCCGCGGGCATCTCGGCCTCGTCCTCGCCACGGTGCGGCTCGGGGCTGCGCTCGTCGACCGCGTACCAGCCGCCCGGCTCGGTCTGGGCGTAGAGGTTTTCGTACATCGTGTCGAGCGCCGGCTCGGGCGAGGCTTCGGCGAACTCGACCGCGGCTTTGACCGCCTCCTCGGCCGCCTCGCGCGCCTGCTGCACCTCGCGCTCGCCGAGCACGTCGGCCTTCCGGCAGCGCCTCGCAAAGCTCTCGATCGGGTCTTTCTCCTGCCACTCCTGGACCTCCTCGCGCTCGCGGTAGACCTCGGGGTCGGCGGCGGAGTGGCCTTTGTAGCGGTAGGTGAAGGCCTCGAGCATGGTCGGCCGCTGCTCCTCGCGCGCCAGCCGGATCCCCTCGGAGACCCCCTCGCGGACCTCGGCGACGTCCATCCCGTCGATCCGCTCGCCGGAGATGCCGTAGCCCTCCGCCTTCTTCGAGAGGTCGGTCTGGGCCGAGTGGCGCTCGACCGAGGTCCCCATCCCGTAGAGGTTGTTCTCGACCAGGAAGAGGATCGGCAGTTTCCACAGCGCCGCCAGGTTCATCGTCTCGCCGAAGTTGCCGGTGTTGGAGGCGCCGTCGCCGAACATGCAGACGGTGACCGCGTCTTCGCCCTTGTACTGGGAGGCGAGGGCGAGGCCGGCGGCGATCGGGAGGTTGCCGCCGACGATCCCGTAGCCGCCCATGAACCGTTTCTCGGCGTCGAAGATGTGCATGCTGCCGCCGCGGCCGCCGCTGGTCCCGTCGACCCGGCCGAACAGCTCCGCCATCACCCGTTTCGGCTCGGTCCCGCGGGCGATGGCGTGGCCGTGGGTGCGGTAGGTGCCGATCAGGAAGTCTTCGTCGCGCATCACCGAGGTGGTGCCGACGATCGTCGCCTCCTCGCCAATCCCCAAGTGGAGGAAGCCGCCGGCCCGCGCCCGCTGGTACTGGCGCCCCGCCTCCTCCTCGAAGCGGCGGATCAGCGCCATCCGCGCGAGCAGCTCGTAACAGGTGGCGGCGTCGGGCAGATCTGCCATCGACCTCACCTTAGCTGCGTGCTGCCGCCTCCACCGCGTCCTCGAGGCGGTCGTCGCCCCAGAAGACCTCGTCGCCGACGACGACTGCCGGGACGCCTTTGACGCCGAGGTCGCCTGCGCGGTTGGTCGCCTCGCGCAGCGCGCCCTTCACCCCTTCGGTTTCGACCGCTTTCAGCATCGCCCGCGGGTGCAGCTCGCAGGCGGCGCCGGCGATCATCACGTTGTCGACGTCGGTGAGGTCCCGGCCGGCGGCGAACGCCTGGCGGAAGCCGGCGAGGGAGAAGGAGACGGCGCGGCCGGTCTGCTTGGCGAAGGTCGCCGCTCGCATCGCCACCAGCGTGTTGCCGGGCCAGGGCTTGGGCCAGGCGATCGGCGGCAGCCCGTACTCGGCAGCGCGCCGCTCGATCTCCGCGATCCCCTCCGCCCGCGCCGGGGTTTCCGACCACGACCCGCGGTCGAAGCGGCGGAACAAGCCGCCCAGCAGGACCGGCTGCCACTCCGGCTGCTCCAGCTCCGCCTCGGCGAAGAGCCCGCTGATCCGCTCGGCCGAGAGGTACGCGTAGGGCGAGCCGAGGTCGTAGTAGAAGGTCGCGCGGGCCACGCTCAGGCGTGGATAGCCCAGCCGTCGACGGCTCGGGCGGCATCTAAGACCGCCTCGGAGACCGTCGGGTGCGGATGGACGATCCGCGATAGCTCCTGGTAGCCCCCCTCCAAGGCCTGGGTCGCGACCAGCTCGGCGATCATGTCGCAGGCGCGGTTGCCGACGATGTGGGCGCCGAGGACCTCGCCGTACTTGGCGTCGACGACAAGCTTGACCAGGCCGTCTTTGTCGTCGTAGACGACGCCCGCGCCCTCGCCGGCGATTTTCTGCTTGCCGACCTTGACCTCGTGGCCGGCCTCTTCGGCCTGCGCCTGCGTCATCCCGACGCTGGCGACCTGCGGTGCGCAGAAGGTGGCGCCGACGATCAGGTTCTGGTCGACCGGGTGGGTCTCGACGCCGGCCGCGGCCTCGACCGCGATCACGCCCTCCTCGGAGGCCTTGTGGGCGAGCGCCTTCTGGTTGACGAGGTCGCCGATCGCGAAGACCTTCTGGTTGGTCGTCCGCTGGAACTCGTCGACCTTGATTTTGCGGCCGTTCTCCTCGAGCTCGACGCCGGCCTCCTCGAGCCCCAGTCCCTCGACGTCGGGGGCGCGGCCGCCGGCGACGCAGAGGTAGTCGACCTCGGCGCTCGAGTCGCCGTAGGTGAACTTGACCGAGGACTCGCCGGCCTCGACGTTCTCAACGGGCGCTCCGGTCGAGATCTCGACCCCCTGTTTCTTGAAAACGCGTTCGACGACTTTGGCGATGTCCTTGTCCTCGGCGGGGAGGATCTGGTCGAGCATCTCGATCAGCAGCACCTCCGTCCCGAAGCGGGCGTAGGCGGAGGCGAGCTCGGCGCCCGAAGCGCCGGCGCCGACGACGGCGATCTTGTTCGGCCGCTCAGGAAGCGACCAGGCGCCCCAGGTTTCGAGGACTCGGCCGCCGAACTCGACGCCCGGGATCGGCAGCGCAACCGAGCCGGTCGCGAGCGTCACCGCCTTCGCCTCGTAGGTCTCGTCGCCGACCTTGACGTTGCCCTCGGCGGTCAGCGAGGCGTCGCCGTGGATGAACTCGATCTTGTTTTTCTTCCACAGCCCTTCGACGCCGCCGGAGAGCGTCGCCGAGACGTCCTCGCGCCTCTTATGTAGAGCGCCCCAGTCGAGCTGGACGTCGTTGCCGACGACGCCGAGCTCGGCGCTCGACTGCGCCTCATGGAAGATCTCCGCCGTCCGCAGCACCGTCTTGGCCGGGATGCAGGCGTAGTTGAGGCAGCGGCCGCCGGCTTTGTCGCGCTCGACGACCGCGGTCTTCTGGCCCAGCTGAGCGGCGCGGATCGCGGCGACGTAGCCGCCCGGGCCCCCGCCGATGACGATCTGGTCGAAGGATTCGGCCATGCGTGCTGAGCCTATAGAAAGGGTGCGCCCGGCACGGCCGGGCTAGCCCTTCTTCTGACCGGGCATCCGGCCGGCGAGACGGGAGAGCGGCTTGACCGCGCCCTGCAGCGTCTCGACGCTGCCGTTGAGCCCGTCGATCCCGATCAGGATCCGCTCCATCAGCTCGCTGAGCCGGGCGAGGCTCTGATCCATCCGGTCGATGCCGCTGTCGACCCGGTCCAGCGTCTCCGGCAGGGCGCCGATCCGTTTCATGTCCTCGCGCATCTCCGGCAGCACGTCGGTGGCGGCGGCGACGCGGTCGAGCGCCTGGGCAACCCGCTCCAGCGCCGCCGTGTGCTCTTTCATCGCCCGCGTGTTGTCAGCGATCTCCGGCAGCCGGCGGAGCGCGGCGACGGCGTCGCTGGGGAGGGAGGCGAAGCCGCCGAGGGAGGGCAGGTTCGCCATCGTTACTGCCGCGGCTCGCGGGTCGGCATCTGGATCCGGGCCATCGCCTTGACCATGAAGTAGAAGAAGGCGCCGGCGACGGCGAGGAGGGCGAGCGTGCCGAGGATCTGGCCGACGCTGGAAGCGCCGACGACGAGCCCGAAGAAGGCGCTGAAGAGAATGATCACGAGGAACAGCTGGAAGCCGAGGACCGCCCAGTAGCGGGCGTGCCACATGCCCCAGGCCATCATCCCCATGATCACCGCTGGGGCGACGACCTGCGGCAGCCGCGGCTGTTCGCCGTTGACCTCGACCCCGGCGGCGTAGCCGACGACGATCGAGAGCGAGATCAGGGCGGCGACGACGGCGCCGACCGTGACCACGGTCGGCCGCTCGCCCTCGGCAAGCGGCTCGAGCGCTTCCCGCGCTTCCTGGTTTCGCTGCTCGGCCTTCGCGTAGCCGCGGGTCATCGGGTTCGCCTTCGGCGCGCCCGCGGCGCCGCGCCGCTTGCGCTTGAGCTTCTCGTCAGACACCGCACACCTCAGCCACCGGGCGCCACGCCCCTCTCGGCGTCGGCAAACGCCTGCCGCAGCTCGCTCGCGGCGGCGGCTGGGTCGGCGGCGTCGCGGATCGCCCGCACCACGCAGAGCCGCTCGGCGCCCGCCTTGACGACGTGCGCGGCGTTGCCGGTGTCGATGCCGCCGATCGCGAAGAACGGGTGCGGCGCGTTCGCCGCGGCGTGCTCGATCAGCTCCGTCCCGACGCCCGGGCGGCCCTCTTTCGTCGGCGTCTCCCAGATCGGGCCGACGCTGACGTAGTCGACGGGCCGGCCGGCGCTGGCGGCGAGTTGCTCGGTGGAGTGGGTCGAGAGGCCGACGATCGCGTCGGGGCCGAGGACCTCCCGCGCCCGCTCGGCGCTGACATCGTCCTGGCCGACGTGGGCCCCGTCGGCGTCGCAGAATCGCGCCAGCTCCGGGTCGTCGTTGAGGATGAACAGCGCGCTGAAGGTGTCGGCGACGCGGCGGAAGGTGCCTGCAGCGCGCTCGATCTCCGCCCGGCCAAGCTCCTTCTCGCGCAGCTGGACGATGTCGGCGCCGCCGGTCAGCGCCGCCCGCAGCAGAGATTCCAGGTCGGTCTGGGGGCGGGCGTCGCAGACGAAGTAGAGGCGGGCGGTCCGCAGGCGCTCGCGGCGCAGCGGGCCGTCGCCCTCGGGCAGGGAGAGGCTCATGCCTTGATTATGGACAGGCGAGCGCGGCGGAGGGGTAGCATCGAAGGTGTACGGGAGCCCGAGAGGGCTGAGAGGGTGGCACCGAGGTCACCGACCGTTGGACCTGATCCGGGTAATGCCGGCGGAGGCAAAGGCTTGAGCGAGAAGCGCGAATTCGATGTGTTGGTCGTCGGTGGCGGAGTCATCGGGCTGAGCTGTGCCTGGCGGCTGGCGCAGCGCGGGGCGCGGGTGGCGGTGCTGGAGCGGGGAGACCCCGGGGGTGGGGCGACGCGGGTTGCGGCCGGGATGCTGGCGCCGGTCGGCGAGCTGACCTTCGGCGAGCCGGAGCTGCTGGAGCTGACGCTGGCGGCGGCGAGGCTCTACCCGGAGTTCGTGACCGAGCTGGAGGCGGCGACGGGCGAGAGCACCGGCTATGAGGTGCTGGGAGCGCTGCACGTCGCCCTCGACCGCGACGAGGCGGCGCAGCTGCGGCGCGTCCACGACCTGCAGCGCTCCCTGGAGCTGGAGGCGGAGTGGCTGCCGCCGCGCCGCTGCCGCGAGCTGGAGCCGGGGCTGACCCCGTCGTTCCACGGCGGCGTCTTCGCCGCTGGCGAGGCGGCGGTCGATCCGCGGGCGCTGACCCGAGTGCTCCTGGCGGCGTGCGCTGCCGAGGGAGTCGAGGTCCATACCGGGACCGAGGTCGTCGACGGGATCTTCGACGGCGGGAGGCTCGTCGGCGTGCGGACCGCGAAAGGTCATCACGACACGCATACCGTGTCGAATCGACCCTTCGATCAGGAGATTGCGGCCGACGCGATCCTCCTCGCGGCCGGCGCCTGGTCCGGCAGTGTTGCCTGGCTGCCGGAGAGCGCCCGCCCGCCGGTGCGGCCCGTCAAAGGCCAGGTCGTCGAGCTGCGCAGCCGCGGCGTCGAGCCGGTCGCGCGCCACATCCTCGCATCCGAGCGCGTCTACCTCGTCCCCCGCAACGACGGCCGCCTCGTGATCGGCGCCACCGTCGAAGAAATGGGATACGACACCGCCGTCACCGCGGGCGGAGTCCATGAGCTGCTGCGCGAGGCCTACCGCCTCCTTCCCGACGTCGCCGAGATGGAGTGGGTCGACGCCACCGCCGGCCTCCGTCCCGGCACCCCGAACAACCTCCCCGTCGTAGGCCCCGGCGCAATCGAAGGCCTGGTTCTGGCAACGGGCCACTTCCGCAACGGCATCCTCCTGGCGCCGCTGGCGGCCCAGGCCGTTGCGGACCTCATCGCATCCCCAGATTCAAATCGGCGTTAGTCCTTGGTACCTCGAATTAGCACCCAAGGACGAACCCCGGAGGGGGTGGCGCGATGAGGATCGAGCTGAACGGGGCGCCGCAGGAGTTGCCCGATGACGCGACGCTCGACGCCGCGGTCCGCGCATCCGGCGCCGGGGAGGGGGGACGCGGGGTGGCAGTCGCGCTTGAGGGCGAGGTCGTCCCGCGCGGCGAGTGGGCGCAGACGCCGCTGCGCGAAGGGCAGGCAGTCGAGGTCCTCGCGGCGATCCAGGGCGGCGCGCCCGAAGCAGCTGAGACCTGGCAGCTGGGCGGCCGCGAGTGGGGCAGCCGCCTGATCGCCGGCACCGGCGGCTTCCGCTCGCTCGAGCAGATGGAGGCGGCGCTGCAGGCAGCCGGGACCGAGATCGTCACCGTCGCCCTGCGCCGGATCGACCCCGCCGCCGAGGGCTCGGTCCTCGACGTGATCGACCGCCTCGGCCTCTTCGTCCTCCCCAACACCGCCGGCTGCTACACCGCCCGCGACGCCGTCCGCACCGCCAAGCTCGCCCGCGAGGCCTTCCAGACCGCCTGGGTCAAGCTCGAGGTGATCGGCGACGACCGCACCCTCTACCCCGACGCGGTCGAGCTCGTCGATGCCGCCGAACAACTGGTCGCCGAAGGCTTCACCGTCCTCCCGTACACCAACGACGACCCGATCCTCGCCCGCCGCCTCGAGGAGGCCGGCTGCGCCGCGGTGATGCCGCTCGGCTCCCCGATCGGCTCCGGCGCCGGCATCCGCAACCCGTACAACATCGCGATCATCACCGAGCGCGCCGAGGTCCCGGTCATCCTCGACGCCGGCATCGGCACCGCCTCCGACGCCGCCCAGGCGCTGGAGCTGGGTTGCGACGCGATCCTCGCCGCCAGCGCCATCTTCGGCGCGGAGGACCCGGTCGCGATGGCGACCGCCCTGCGCCGCGGCGTCGAAGCCGGCGACCTCGCCCGCCGCGCCGGCCGCATCCCCCGCCGCACCCACGCCGAGGCCTCGACCGCCTACGAGGGGCTCCCCGACCTCTCCTGACCGCTTCCAATAACTTCTCGAATACCGGGTTGTTCCCTAAGCAAGGAGATGAGCTTTGATCGGTCGAATCGCGAAGTCCCTGACGTTCTCCAACGTAATCGCATGCCTGGCGCTCTTCGTCGCCCTGGGCGGCTCCGTCTACGCGGCGGGAAAGATGAGCGGCAAGCAGATCAAACCCAACTCCCTGCCGGGCAACCGGATCAAGCCGAAGACGGTCACGGCCAACCGGATCAAGCCGAACTCCCTGGGCGGCAAGCAGATCAACGAGCAGTCGCTCACCGGCGTCAGCGCGGCGGCGCTCGCCGAGGTCCAGTACCAGGCGGCGACGGGGAAGCTGTCGACCGGCGGCAGGCCGACCACCATCACCGCCAACTGCGCCCCCGGCTTCTATGCCATCGGCGGCGGCGCGACCGTCAGCAGCGACGATCGCGCCTACGTCAACGACAGCGGGCCAAGCCCGCTTCGAACCGGGTGGACGGCGACCGGTTTCGGCTTCTATCCCGGCGGCGCTGAGATGACCGTGACCGCCGTCTGCGTGGTCGTGCAGAAGCCCGGTGGCACGGACCAGAGCGTGACCGGAGAGACCCCTCCGAGCGGCCCGGTGTACGAATTCGGCGAATAGGCCTCCGAGCGGCCTCGGCCCGACCCTGATTCGGGCCGAGGCTCTACTCTGGTGTCTTCGCCCCTGTAGCTCAGCTGGTTAGAGCGGCGGCCTTTTAAGCCGCGCGGCGCGGGTTCGAGTCCCGCCGGGGGCATCGTTCATTGGTGATATCAGTGCTATCACCATGGCCCAGCTACTCGTCCGAGACATAGAGACAGAAGTCGTGCGTGAGCTCAAAGTTCGCGCCGCCCGACATGGCCACTCCGCTGAGGAGGAGCACCGGCAGATCCTGCGGGAGGCGCTGGGAACGAAAGGTCCTTCGCAGTCACTGAAGGAGATGCTGCTGGCGATGCCCGGCGGTGCCGAGGACGCCGACTTCGAGCGGCCCGAGGATCGCGGTCGCTCGGTCGAGCCTTGAGCCGTGAGGCCCATCGAGACCGGCTCCTCCCGGTCGACCGCGGAGGGGTGGGGGAGGATGAACGTGCCCGACCCTCTCCCGGTCGTTGACAGCATGCTGGCAGCCACCGCGAAGGTAGCCGGATTGACCTTTGCGACCCGTAAAGTTGCCGATGTCGAAGGCTCCGGCGTAGAACTGGTTGATCCGTTTTCGACCTAGCGATGGCGAGGGTGCATCACCTTGAAGCGCAGCGCCGTGCTCGGGCCGCGTAGGCCGGTCCGGCCGATCGCGCGGACGCGGAGGGCATGGTGGCCGATCCCGGCCCAGTAGCGCAGGGGCGAGTGGCAACGGCGCCAGGGGCCGCGGTCGCGTTTGCAGAGGAAGCCGCGGGCGCCCTGCTTCGAGTAGAACCGGAAGCGGGCCCTGACGCCATTGCGGCGGGTGGTGCTGTTCTTCCAGAAGCCCTCGGCGAAGACGATGACCGACCGCGGCCGCAGGCGCCCTCCCTTAGCCGGCACATCGGCGGGTGAGGTGGCCGGCGCCGCAAACGGATCGGTCGCGGTGAAGATGCGGCTTTCGGCACCGACAAGGACACAAAGTGCCGTTGAGGCGCAGGAGGCACCGAAGAGCGCGTTGCCGACGAAGGAGCTGCCGCCGGTGCCCTCGGCTTCGAACGGAACCAAGTTCTCGAAGGCCCAGGCGTCGGCGCCGCCGGTGGGGTCGTTCGAGGTGAGGATGTCGGCGTTGTTGGTGACTGCGATGCACTGTTCGGTAGTCGGGCAGCTGATCCCGGTGATCTGGACCGAGCCGTCGGCGTTGGTCGCGGCGAAGGCGCCTCCCCCGGTGGGGTCGGTGGAAGTGAGGACGTTGCCGCCGGCGTCGCCGGCGACGCAGAGGGTCGTCGCGATGCAGGAGACGGCGAAGAGGTCGCGGGGCGTCGGCGAGCCGGCCGGGTGCCAGGCGGAGGCGCCGCCGGTGGGGTTGCTGGCGGCGAAGAGGCGGCCTTCGTTGCCGACGGCGACACAGAGCCTCTCGCTGGCGCAGGAGACGCCGCGGAGGTCCGGCGAGCTGGCGAGCTGGACCCGCTGCCATTTGCCCGAGATCGGTTCGGTCGTGCTGAAGATCCTTCCGGCCGAGCCGCCGTAACCTCCGGACACCGCGACGCAGAGCGACACCGAGGGACAGGAGACCGCCGTCAGGTGGGCGGCGCCGGGGCCTTCGTTCAGATCGCTCACCCTCCAGTCCTTCGCTCCTCCGGTCGGGTCGGTCGAGGTGAAGACGGACCCTTCGTAGCCGACCGCGACGCAGAGGCTCTCACTGGCGCAGGAGATCGCCCGGATCGTCCCCCGCGGCGAGTCGCAAAAGCCCTCGGGCTGATCTTCTTCCAGGCAGCTCTGCTTCGGCTCGTCGTACTTGGGGTTGACGACGCGCCAATCCTCGCCGCTCGCAGTCGGCGTCCGCGTCGAGGCGATCGTGTCGAACGGACCGACGACGATGCAAAGGGACTCGCTCGGGCAGTCGGCCCCATAGAGGCCCAGCCGGTAGAGCGAGCCGTCGTCGAGCGGCTGCGGCGGCAGCTGGCGCAAAGCCCAGCTCGCGGCCGAAGCGCTGCTCGCAGGTCCGCCAAGACCTGCGAGCAGCGCAACGGCAATGCCGAGGACGAGAGCAGCGCTTCTCACTTGGCGGCGGCTTCGTCCTCGAGGACCTTGTTTATGCCTTCGAGGCTTCTGCCGGCGGGCACCTTGACGGGGTTGCACGGCTCGACCGGGCCTTCGGCGATCGCGAGCTGGGCTTCGAAGCCGCCTTCGGGATCTCCGTCGTAAGGGCCCCGCGACCCGGAGATGACCACCGTCTGGTCAGGCCGGAGCGCAGCGGGGTCAAGGCTGATGTTCCCGGTCGACGCGTAGTAGTCTCCGTCGGAGATCTCGCCGCTGGTGTGCTTGCTCCAGAGCTCATCCCACTGTTCAGGAGTCATGACGCCGATCGTCATCGCCTGGCCGGGCCCGGCGAGGGTCAGCCCGCCGATCGTCCCTCCGGCCGAGGTCCGCGCGCTCGAAGGCGTGAAGCGCGATTCCTGGCAGGCCATCCCGGCCGGCAGCCAGCTCACCTCAGAGCGGATCCCGGCATCGGCAAGGGCGCCTTCCAGGCCCGCGGCGTCTTCGGCGCTGTAGACGCTGATCGTCACCCCGCCTCCGTCCTGCGTTTCGACCGCGAAGGCTTTCGAGGTGTCGCCGCTGCCGGAGTTGAAGACCAGCATCGCGGCGGCTGCCGCGCAGACCGCGGCGGCCCCGAAGGCCAGGCGCGGGCCACGTTGCCAGCCTGAAGCGTGCGTCCCGATTTCGTTTGCGAGCTCCTGCTCGGCGGCGCGCTGGGCGACGACGGTCTTCAGCTCGTCGAGCAGCCTCTCCTCGAAGTGGCTGTCGTGCTTTCGCTTCTCGCTCATGATGATTCCCCCTTGTTGACGATTTCTTCGGTTGATGCCGCTTCGAGCTCCGCCCGCAGCTTGCGACGGGCCCGATGCAGCCGAACTCGCGCGGTCACTGGTCGCACCCCAGCGGCGAGGGCTGCTTCGGTGAGGCTCAATTCGTCGATGGCGACGAGCTCAAGGACGGCCCGCTCTGTCTCCGAGAGCCGTTCCATCGCTTGATAGAGATGGCGCTGCCTGCCGGCGGCATCGATCCGGGCGTCGATCTCAGTCGCATCCCCCTCGTCGAGCAGGGCGCTGCCGCGAAGCCGCTCGTCCCGAGCCTGCTCCCGGCCCATGCGGCGACGATCGATGGCGACGACGTTCTGGGCGATGCCGTAGAGCCAGGCCTTCGGGCTTCCCCGCCGCGGCCGGTAACGGTGGGCCGCGCCGATCGCCGCCAGGAAGATCTCGGCGGTCAGGTCCGCCGCCCGCTCCCGGTCCCCAACCCGGCGTGCCACGAACCCCTGGATAGCGTCCACGTGCTGGCGGTAGAAGGCCTCGAAGACCTCCGGGTCGGTGGCGATAAGGCGGATGTGCTCAGGCCCCACCCCCTCATCCCGCACCTTGATCAGGGCGAGGGTATGGCTGAGCGTGCTCGGCGGTCGGTGTATTGCCACGTCGTTCTCCATGCTTCTTATTGGCCGCAGGGAGAAAAAGCGTTACGGCATCAGGCTGGAGGGCAGTCGCCAGCAGGACTCCAGGGGTGTGCTCTACTTTTGAGCGATGGCGGGCGGGGACGGAGCAAACGGCAACGGGGGTCGACACGACCGCCACCTCCTGCGCGTCCCGGCCGACAAGGAGAGCGACGACGAACGCCGCCTCGACCGCATCCACAAAGAGGTCGAAGGCGCCTTCAAGGCGCTGCGGGACGTCGACGAAGGCGTCTCGATCTTCGGCTCGGCCCGGGTCGAGGAGGGCCACCGCTGGTACGAGCTGGCCCGCGAGACCGCGGCCTGCCTAACGCACCACGGCTACACGGTGATCACCGGCGGCGGCCCTGGTCTGATGGAGGCCGCCAACCGCGGCGCCTCCGAGGCGGGCGGCATCTCGGTCGGCCTCAACATCGAACTCCCGCACGAGCAGGCGATCAACCCCTACGTCAACCGCCAGTACGAATTCCACTACTTCTTCGCCCGCAAGCTGATGTTCGTCCGCTTCGCCCGCGCCTTCGTGATGATGCCCGGCGGCTTCGGCACCCTCGACGAGATGTTCGAGTCTCTGACCCTGATCCAGACCCACCGCATCAAAGCCTTCCCAACGATCCTCGTCGACTCCGAGTTCTGGGACCCGCTGCTGGAGTGGATCGACCGCGGCCTAGAGGACCACGGCCTTATCTCCCCCGGCGACAAAGAGCTCCTGGTCGTCACCGACGATCCACACGAGGTCTGCAAGCACGTGATGCGCGCGAGCGAGCTGCAGCGGGCTAGCGCAACCCGGTGACGAACGTTTGTTCGTTCCCGTCCGGGCGAGTGGCTACACTTATCGGTAAGAACTTGGCTCTCGGACGGCGAAAGAGCCCCTGGGCTCTGCCTTAATCGGCTAGCTGTCCGGGGGCCAAGTTCTTTCTAGTAGTAGTGGGTCGGCCCAATGGACCAGACGTCGAACTCCGAACTGATCTTGTCTTTGATCAGGTCGTAGGAGCGCCGATCTTCCCGCTCCCATTTCCGCTGGATGGCCCAGACGCAGTAGTCGACCACCTGAAGGCACGGATCGCTGGCGGCGGGCCAGAACGCGACGCGGTGAGATGCGCAGGGAGAGACCTGGGCGACGACTTCATCGACAGCACCGTGGAAGGTCGCCCGCTTTTTCTTGGTTCCGAGGCTGGATGCGATCACGAACAAGCGATCGGCATTCGTTGCGACCGCCGGAGCGACATGTTTGAAATGCAAAAACCAAGCCATCTTGTACAGGGCGCGTTGCTCTTGCAGGTGTGGTTGCGCTTTCGACTTCTCGAGGACCGTTACATCGATGCGAAAGCTGCCACGGCTGAGAATTTGGAATACCTCGTCACGAACAGCCTGTGGATCTTCGGTCGCGTGGAACACCTTGTCCAAGTGAATCCCTCGCCAGCCCAGGTCTCTGCGGAGTTGAAGCAGCTCATCGCCGATCCGGCAGTCGTCAGCGGTGACCGTGCCGAGGATGAAATAGCGACTCGCGCCCGATCCGCGGGAGAAGTCGAAATTGCCGGCCTCGTCCGAGAAGACGTAGCGATCGGCCATGAGGCAGTTCTAATGCCGGAAGTGCCGGTGCTTGGTGAAGACCATCGCGACGCCGGCCTGCTCGCAGGCCTCGATTACCTCGGCGTCGCGTTTGCTTCCGCCCGGCTGAATCACGGCGGTGGTGCCGGCTTGGATCGCCAGCTCGGGGCCGTCGGCGAAGGGGAAGAAGGCGTCGGAGGCGAGGGCGGAGCCCGCTAGGAGCTGGTCAGCGTCGGCGCCGCGGGCCTCACGGCACTTCTCGACCGCGAGGCGGACGGAGTCGACGCGGCTCATCTGGCCGGCTCCGATGCCGAGGGTGGCTCCGCCCTTGGCGAGGACGATCGCGTTGGAGCGGACGCGGCGGCTGACGGTCCAGGCGAAGAGCATGTCCTGCCACTGCTCCTCGCTCGGCTCGTTGCCCGTGACCGCCTCCATGATCTCCCGCGGCTCGGGGTCGCCGTCGCGGTCCTGGATCAGCAGCCCGCCCATCACCCGCTTGACGTCGCGCTCGCGCGGGTCGGGCTGGCGACGCTCCTCCTCGCAGAGGATCCGGATCGCCTCCTTCTGGGTGAGAACGTCGAGGGCGCCCTCCTCGTAGCCGGGCGCGCTCAGCACCTCGACGAAGTTCTCGTGCAGCTTCTCGGCCAGCGCGCGGCCGATCGGCCGGTTAAGCGCGATGACGCCGCCGTAGGCGGAGACGGGATCGCAGGCGAGCGCCTTCGAGTAGGCCTCGAGCGCGTCGGCGCCGGTCGCGACTCCGCAGGGGTTGTTGTGCTTGACGATTACGCAGGCCGGCTGCTCGAAGTCGCTCGCCAGGCTCCGCGCCGAGTCGAGGTCGAGGACGTTGTTGAAGGAGAGCGCCCGCCCGTGCAGCTTCGAGGTCCGCGAGAGGATGTGGCTGCGCAGCCCCGACTCGGCGTAGAGCGCCGCCCGCTGGTGCGGGTTCTCGCCGTAGGAGAGATCGAGCACCTTCTCGTAGGCGATCGCCAGGTGTTCGGGGAAGTCCTCGTACTCCATCGAGAACCAGCGGCTGATCGCGGCGTCGTAGCGCGCGGTCTGGGCGAAAGCCTCGTTGGCGAGCCAGTGGCGGGTAGCGGCGGAGACCTCGCCGCCGCTCTCTTCCAGCTCGGCGCAGACCGCGTCGTAGGACTCCGGCTTGACGATCACCGCCACGCTCTCGTGGTTCTTCGCCGCCGCCCGGATCATCGTCGGCCCGCCGATGTCGATGTTCTCGATCGCGACGTCGTGCTCGACCTCGTTGCCGGCGACGGTCTGCTCGAAGGGGTAGAGGTTGACGCAGACGATGTCGATCGGCTCAATCCCCTCGCGCTCCAGCGTCGCCATGTGCTCGGGATCGCTGCGCCGCGCCAGCAGCGCCGCGTGCAGCCGCGGGTGCAGCGTCTTCACCCGGCCGCCGAGGATCTCTTCGGAGCCGGTGAACTCGGAGACGTCGGTGACCTCGACCCCGGCCTCCCGCAGCGCCGTCGCGGTGCCGCCGGTGGAGAGGATCTCGACCCCGAGCGCCGCCAGCCCCTTGGCGAAGTCGGCGACCCCGGTCTTGTCGGAGACCGAGATCAGGGCGCGGCGGGCCTTTACCTGGCCGTCGCCGAGGTTCTCCTGGATGTCTGTGGCAGGCTCAGTCATCGATCGCGACCCTCCCCGGGTCGCTGGGGTCGATCCTAACTCTGCCCTCCGCGATCATGCGGATCGCCTCCGGATAGAGCTGATGCTCGACGGCGTGGACGGCCGCCTCCAGCTCGGCGCGGGAGATGCCGGGCGGGACCGGCACCTCGCGCTGGGCGATCGCCGGCCCGGTGTCGACCCCCTCGTCGACGAAGTGGACGGTGACGCCGGTGGTCTCGACCCCGGCGGCGAGCGCCTGCCCGATCGCGTCGAGCCCGGGGAAGCTCGGCAGTAGCGCTGGGTGGATGTTGACGACGCGGTTGCGGAAGCGAGCGACGAAGCTCGCGCTGAGCAGCTGCATGTAGCCGGCGAGGACGACGAGGTCAGCTTCCCGCGACTCGATCCAGTCCCCGATCGCCTCATCTCTTGCTGCCCGGTCCTCGTAGTCGCTGGCGGAGAAGACGGCGGTCTCCACCCCGGCGCGGCGCCCGCGCTCCAGCGCGCCGGCACCCGGCTTATCGGAGCCGACGCCGACCACCTCGACCAGCCCCTGCCCGTGCAGCCCGTCGAGGATCGCCTGCAGGTTGGTGCCGCTGCCCGAGGCGAGGACGACGATCCGAAAGGCGCTCACGCGCGCATCTTGGCGCAATCACCGAGGCCCCGCCGATCAGGCGAGGGCGCGGCAGACGGCGGAGGCCTGCGCCTTGGTGATCGCCTTCGCGACCTTCTGCGAACCCTGGCCGGGGACGATCTGCGCGTTGGCGACGAAGACGACCGAGCGGAACCCGTCCGCTCTGGCGGCGAGGAAGACGCGGTAGCCCGGGAAGGAACCGGTGTGGCCGTAGACCGTGCCGCAGCCGGTGCGGTAACGGAAGATCCCGAGCCCGGCGAAGTTCCTCCCCGGTCCGGGCGGTGAGGAAGTTCCAGGCCGGAAGGCGCCCGCCAGCCCCCGCGTGGCGTTCAGCATCGTCGGCACGTAGGCGCTGGCGAAGTGGGCGAGGTCGGCGGGGGTCGAGACGATCCCGCCCGAGGCCCAGGCGCCCGCGGGGTTCAGCAGTTCGCTCACGTCCTCGGGCTTTTTGCCCGGCTCGACGTCATACCCGTGCATGAAGGGGCGCGGCATCACCTGGGTCCGCGGCAAGCTGCTGTCGGGCATCCCCAGCGGCCCGAAGACCCGTTTCGCCAAAAGCTTTTCGTAAGGGATGCCGCTCGCCCTCTCCTCCATCAGCGCGGCGGCGATGTTGTCCGTGTCCGAGTAGTGGTACTTCGAGCCGGGCGCGAACTCGAGCGGCTCGTCGCGGACGAATGCGGTCAATTCGGTGGGCGCGAAATAACGGGTCGGATCGGCGTTCAGCTGCTCGCCGAAAGCGGGGGCTTGGATGTACTCGGGGAGGCCGCTGGTGTGCTGCAGCAGTTGCCGCAGAGTCACGGCTTCAGCGGCCGGCAGTGCTCCTGGAATCGACTCGCCGAGCGTCGCGTCCAGAGGCAGGCCCCTGCGCGCCAGCTTTGCCGCCAAGAGGGCGTTGAAGCCCTTGCTGACGCTGGCGATGCGAAAGTGCAGGCGGGGGGAGGGGACCAGGCCGCCGCCGGCGGTGCCGGCGGCGAGGAACTCCGAGTGGGGCCCTCGATCGATCAGGACGGCGATGCCGGGTGGCCCGCCTGCCGAGGCGACGATCGCGTCGAGATCGCGCTGCAGCTTGGACGCGGGGGCGCCGCGGAACTTCGCCGCCGCCGGCGACGCGAGGAGGAGGCACGCCAGCGCGGCGAGGGCGAGGAGCAGGCCCCGCCTGCGGCACACCCGCGTCACCCGCTCAACCGCCGGCCGGAGCGGCGGCAATCGTCTCGAGGGCGAATTTGCCATCCGCCTCGTCGGGATCGCCGAGCGGGTAGTGCCCGCTGAAGCAGGCGTCGCAGTGTTCGCCCGGGTCGCCTTCGATCGCCTCGTAGACGCCGGCGATCGAGAGGTAGGCGAGGCTGTCGGCTTCGAGCTCGTCGGCGATCTCCTCGATCGAGCGGTTGTGGGCGATCATCTCCTCGCGGGTCGACATGTCGACGCCGTAGTGGCAGGGGTTGCGGATCGGCGGCGCCGAGATCCGCAGGTGCACCTCGGCGGCGCCGGCGTCGCGCAGCATGCCGACGATCTGGCGGGTGGTGTTGCCGCGGACGATTGAGTCGTCGACGACGACGAGGCGCTGCCCGGCGACGATCTCCGGCAGCGGGTTGAACTTCAGCCGCAGGCCGTGCTTGCGCAGCTCCTGGCCGGGCTGGATGAAGGTGCGGGCGACGTAGCGGTTCTTGATCAGGCCGTCGTCGCGGGGCAGCCCCGAGGCTCGCGCGAAGCCCGCCGCCGCCGGGTTGCCGGAATCCGGCACCGAGATCACCAGGTCGGCGTCGACCGGCGCCTCGCGCCAGAGGATCTCGCCCATCCGCCCGCGGCTCTGCTGCAGGACCTTGCCCTCGAGCCGGCTGTCGGGGCGGGAGAAGTAGATGTGCTCGAAGACGCAGGTCGCGCGCCGCTCGGCCTTGACCACCTGCCGCGTCTCCAGCCCGCGCTCGGTCAGGCTGACCATCTCGCCCGGGTGGACCTCGCGCATCAGCTTGGCGCCGATGATGTCGAAGGCGCAGCTCTCGGAGGCGACGACGAAGCGGTCGTCGAGGCGGCCGAGGCTGAGCGGCCGGATCCCGTGCGGGTCGCGGAAGGCGACGATCGCCCGCTTGGTCATCACCACGGTCGAGTAGGCGCCCTGCAGCCGGGGCATCACGTCCTCGACGGCGTCCTCGATCATCTTGCCCTCGTGGGAGGAGAGCAGGGCGGCCATGATCTCCGAGTCGGAGGTGCCGCGGAACTGCAAGCCCTTCTCCTTCAACTCCCCCCAGAGCTCGACCGCGTTGGTGAGGTTGCCGTTGTGGGCGAGGGCGACCTCGCGGCCGTCGTCGCGCCAGATCGGCTGGGCGTTCTCCCAGGAGCCGCCGCCGGTGGTCGAGTAGCGGACGTGGCCGATCGCCATGTCCCCCTGCAGCGCCCGCAGTTTCTCCTCGTCGAAGACCTGGCTGACGAGGCCCTGCTCGCGCATCGTCGTCAGCATCCCGCCCTCGCAGGTGGCGATCCCGGCCGACTCCTGGCCGCGGTGCTGGAGGGCGTATAGGCCGAAGTACGCGAGTCGCGCAACGTCGTGCCCGGGCGCGTACACGCCGAAAACGCCGCACTCATCGCGCGGCCCTTCGCGATCAGGAATGGGGCAGTCGGTGGCGTCCATCCACGTGCCTGGAAGAGAGATTCGCAAGCGGGGTCGCCTGCAACGCAAGGCTAGCAGCGGACCCGGACCACGCCGACCGCGAGATCACGCGGTTTGCGGGGAACTATTTGGCCAGCGATGGTCGAAAAGCGGCGCCTATACCGCCGGAAGTCGACCATCGTGAGCTAAGCGCTTCCGAGGGAGCGCCAAGCGGACTCGGCGTCCGCCAGGTCGATCCGGGCTTCCGCCTCGGCCGCCACGAGCTCGATCCCGTCGCCGCCGACATTCCCGATCCTCAGAACCGCGACGCCCTGGCGCTCTCCCTGAGCTTCGAGGTCGCGCAGAACCTCTTCAGGCCCGGCCACGACGAACCCGCCCGGCCCCTCTCCAAAGAGCGCGGTCTCGCCGGAGGCGCCGCGTAGCTCCACCAGCGGATCCAGGTCGGCGCGAATCCCGGTGCCCGCGGCGAGCGCGCACTCGGCGAGCGCGCAGGAGACGCCTCCGTCGCTGACGTCGTGGGCGGCGGTTATCCGCCCGGAGCGCGCGGCGTCGCGAACCAACTCGATCGCGGCCCGGACCTCATCGACATCGACCCCCGGCAATCCGTCCGACAGCTCCCCACGAAGCTTCGCTAGCTCCGACCCGGCGAGCGAGGGCGCAAACGGCCCCACGAGCACGATCGAATCCCCCTCCTTCGGCGCCAGTCCCGGGACCACCCCGGGGTCCGGCAGCTCGCCCACCATCCCGACGACCGGAGTGGGATAGATGGGGCCCGCGTCGGTCTCGTTGTACAGGGAGACGTTGCCGCCGACGACGGGGACCCGGAGTGCCACGCACGCGTCTGCCAGAGCCTGGACGGCCTGGTCCAGCTGCCAGGCAACATGCGGCTTCTCCGGGTTGCCGAAGTTCAAGCAGTTGGTGAGCCCTAGGGGCTCGGCGCCGACACAGGCCAGGTTCTGGGAGCACTCCAGCACCGCCTCGACGGTGCCACGGTAGGGATCGCAGGCCACTCGCCGTCCGTTGCCGTCGATCGCAATCCCGATGGCCCGACCGGATTCGGGCACGGCGAGCACCGCGGCATCCGCCGACTCGGGGCGGCGAACGGTTCGCGACCCGACGATCGAGTCGTATTGCTCGAAGGCCGAGCGCTTGGACGCGATGTCCGGCGCGGCGAGAAGCGAGCGCAGGATCTCTGCCCCGCCGGCTCCGTCGTCGACTGTCTTCTCGTTGCCGTAGATCCACGCCCCCGGCTCCTCGGACTCCAGGTCGTA
>JBJMKN010000021.1:0-10879 GCA_045805765.1 Solirubrobacterales bacterium | reverse complement strand
CGTGCGCCGCGACCGCCAGACCCTCCTGGCGAGCGAAGGCGACGGCCGCGACGACGTCCTCAGGGGCGCTGCAGCGGGCGACCAAGGCTGGCCGCCCCTCTGCCTCTGCGCCGAGGGCGGCGCAGGCCTCGGCGTAGCCGGCTTCGCCCGGCTGGAAGAGCTCGCCGCCGAGGCGGAAGCGCAGCTCGTCCAGCCGGATCTCGCGGTCGCCGCTCACCGGCCCGCTCCGGGCTAGGCCGGGCTCTACGCCTCCGTGCCGGCGACGGTGCCGACCGCCAGCAGGTACTCGAGCTCGAAGCGGGCGTCGGTCTCGCCGCCGCGGTTCCACTGCTCGCAGAACTCAGCCAGCTCCGTGTCGAGCTCGTCCGCCCGGCCCTGGGCCTCGGCGTTCGCCCGCACCGCGATCGTCGGCCCGTAGCGCTGCTTGAAGTGCTCGCCGAAGTCGCCGGCCCGCTCGAAGGCGGTCACCTCGAGGACTCCGCGGCTGCGCGTCTCGAAATCGACGCGCCCGTCGAACAGCTCCTGCAAGTGCTCTTCGCTGCCCCACAGCGGCGGCGGCTGCGCACCCGGGGGCGGGGTCGGCGCGAACGGGCCCATCAACTTGAAGAGCCCGCCGATCATCCCCTCCGGGGTCCAGCTCAACAGCCCGATCCGGCCACCGGGCCGGCAGACCCGCACCAGCTCGTCCGCGACCCGCTGGTGCTGGGGCGCGAACATCGCCCCGATCGAGGAGATGACGACGTCGAAGGCGCCGTCCTCGTAAGGGAGCTGCTCGGCGTCGGCCTCCGCCCACTCGAGCTCCACGCCCGCAGCCTTGGCCCGCTCGCGCCCGGCCTCGAACAGCTCCGGGGTGAGGTCGGTCGCGGTCACCGCGGCGCCCCGTTCGGCGGCCGGGATCGAGGCGTTGCCGGTGCCGGCGGCGACGTCGAGGACGCGCTGGCCGGGACCGATCCCGGCGGCCTCGACGAGGCGGGGGCCGAGCGGCAGGAGGAAGGTCTCGACCATCGAGGGGTAGTCGCCGGAGGCCCACATCTTCCGGTGTTTCTGCCGCAGCTCGGGGCTGGGGCTGGGGGCGTCGGTGCTGGGGGTCACTTCATCGTCTCCTTTTTGGATTGCCTGATGATCCTTTTTTAAGGCGCCCCGTCAAGGGGATCAACTTCAAGATCTGCAGTTAGGCGCGTAGACTCGGCGGCAGAGGAGATGCCGGAGAGCTATGGACAGTTCTGCCCGGTCGCCCAGGCGGCGGAGGTCCTGACCGAGCGCTGGACCCTGCTGGTCCTGCGCGAGCTGCTGATGGGCAGCACCCGCTTCAACGAGCTGCAGCGCGGGGTGCCGCGGATGTCCTCCTCGCTGCTGAGCAAACGGCTGCGGGAGATGGAGCGCTCGGGCCTGATCACGCGGGAGCCGCTGCAGGGCGAGCGCGGGCACGCCTACCGGCTGACGCCGGCCGGAGAAGCGCTGGGGCCGCTGGTCGTCTCGCTCGGCAACTGGAGCCGCGAGTGGCTGAAGCGGGAGGTCAGCGAGGAGTCGGCCGACCCGGCGCTGCTGATGTGGGACATGCGGCGGAGCATCCGCATCGACCGGCTGCCGAAGGACCAGCTCGTCGTCTTCTTCCGCTACCGCGACGCCGAGGAGGGCAAACGCGCCTGGTGGCTGGTCGCCGAGCCCGCCGAGGCTGAACTCTGCTTCACCGACCCGGGCTTCGGGATCGACCTCCAGGTCGACGCCGAGGCGCGGGCGATGGCCGAAGTCTGGCTCGGGCAGCTCGAGCTGGGGGCGGCGATGCGCTCGAAGCGGATCCGCGTCAGCGGCCCCGAGCACCTCGTCCGCAGCGTCCCGGATTGGCTCGGGCTGAGCACCTTCGCCTACGAGGACCCGGCGGCGGAGCTGGCGGCGCGACAGGCGAAGTAGCGGCGCCTGCGTAACGGTTCGCGCTTCTTCCCCATCGGGTAGTACAAACGTTGAGAGGGGTACTCGGGCAGGCGAACGGGAGGAGCTGGGATGCCGCGAGCAATCGATGGTCGGCGCGTGGGCATCGTCCTGGCCGCGATCGTCTTCGTCTCCTTCGCCCTGATGCTGATCTTCGCCGACTCGCCCGAGGCTCTGCGGCGGCTCTGCGGGGGACGGAAGGCGACGATCGCCTCCAACGACCGCCTCATCCACGGGACCCGCGGCCCCGACGTGATCCTCGGTGGGCGAGGCCAGAACAAGATCCTCGGCGGCGGCGGCAACGACGTCATCTGCGGCGGCTTCGGCCGCGACCGCATCGTCGGCGGCCGCGGCAAGGACACGCTCGATGGCAAGAAAGGCGACGACCGGGTCGGCGGCGGCCGCGGCTCCGACGAGGTGGACGGCGGCGCCGGCCGTGACCGCGTGCGCGGCGACAGCGGCAACGACGTCGTCCGCGGCAGCCCGGGGCGCGACGACGTCGAGGGCGGCCTCGGCGACGACGACGTCGACGGCGGCCAGGGCGGCTTCGACACGGTCGCCGGCGGGATCGGGCGCGACCGCATCGACGGCGGTGCGGGAGCGCACGACATCGCCAACTACCGCAGCGCCGGAGGGCCGATCGAGGTCAATCTCGCGAGCGGGAGGGTGCAGGGGGCCGAGGACGAGCGGCTGATTGGAGTCGAGGACGTGGTCGGCGGCTCGGGCGACGACCTCCTCGCCACCTCCGAGGCATCGGCCAACCGGGTCGAGGGCGGCCCCGGCGACGACCGCCTGCTCAGCACCCACCCCGAAGACGAAGCGTTCGGCGGCCCCGGGAGCGACGAGTGCTTCGGGTCCTTCTCGGTCGAGGAGTCCTGCGGCGCCGCCGGCGCGACCGGGACGCGGGTCGAGCTCTACGACAGCCTCACCGGCGCTCCGGCCCTTGCGATCGCCGGCGATGCCGGGGTCGACGAAGTCCACGTCGGCTTCCGTGGCGGCCGCTTCTTCGTCCGCGCCGGGGCCGGCAATCGGGTCCGGCTCGGCGACCCGCGCTACGCCGGTGGCTGCGCCGCAGGCGACGGGGTCGTCTGTGCCGGCAAGGTCAAGTCGATCCTCGTTTCCCTCGGCGATGGCGGCGACCGAGTCGTGCTTGGACGCTCGCTGCCGCCGGAGATCGCGGTGACCGTCGACGGCGGGGCCGGCAGCGACTGGCTGACGGGAGGCCGCGGCGGCGACACCCTCTACGCGGGCGACGACGGCGACGCCGACCGGCTCGAAGGCGGGGGCGGCGACGACGCGCTCTTCGGCGTCAACATCCTCCATCCGCGCCGCGGCAGCGGGCCGGCGACGATGCTGGGCGGGGGAGGGGACGACCTCCTGATCGGCGGCCAGCCCTGCGAGGGCGACCTCTTCCGCGGCGGCCCCGGCGACACCGACAGCGCCTCCTTCGCGCGGGTGCGGAACGAAGGCGTCCAGGTCGAAGCGCGGCTCGGCGGCGTGGTTACGGATCCCGAGGTTCCCGAATGCGTCCCGGGGCGGATCGCCGGCAGCACCGAGAAGATCGAGGGATCGACCGGGCCCGACCGGCTCACGGGCGCCGCCGGCGCCAACGTCCTGCTCGGCCGCGGCGGCGCCGACGTGATCGACGGCCGCGGCGGGCCGGACCGCTGCATCGGCGGGCGTGGCGGCGACCGCCTGCGCCGCTGCGAGTACCGGCGCAACTGAGGTTGCAGCGCCGCTCCGCGGCCGTCGCGCTCCTTTGCACCCGCCTACGGTTTATGGAAGGCCGGCGCACAAGCCGGCTTTCCTCTTTTCAGCCATGGCGAAATCGACTCCGAAAACGCGCCGGCGCTGGCTCTCGTCGCTGCTGGCGATGACCCTCGCCCTGCTCGCCTCCTGCGCGGTGGTGGTGGCGACCGCGCCCGCGAAGTCGAGCTCCGAGAAGCTGGAAGCGGTCGAAGAGAAGATCGGCGCCGTCGAAGAACGCGAAGGCGTCCTCACCTCCGACATCACCGCGATCGGGGATGAAATCTCCGCCCTCGAAGGCCAGGTCTCCGCCCTGCGCAACCAAGAGGCCGCTGCCGAAGAAGCGCTGGCCGCGAAGGAAGCCGAGCTGAAAGGCGCCGAAGACGAACTGCACGAGGCGCTGGAACGTCTGCAGACGCTGCGCGGCCGCCTGAAGCGAGCGCTGGTGAACCTGCGCGAACGCCTGGTCGCGATCTACACCTACGGCTCCCCCGACATCACCTCGGTCATCCTCAGCTCCGAGGACTACGGCGACATGGTCGCCCGCACCGAGTACTTCGACGCGATCCAGGAAAGCGACGAGAAGCTGGCCGGGCGGGTGCGCGAACTGCGCGACGAAGCGAAGAAGCTGGTGCGGCAGCGGAAGATCGCGAAGCTGACGATCGAAGACGCGCGCGACGAGATCGCCGCCAAGGAGGAGCGCCTGGAAGCGACGCGCTCGACGCTGGAGTCGCGCGAGGGCGCGCTGCTGTCGGCGCGGGCGGAGCGGCGGCAGACGCTGAAGGGGATCGAAGGCGAGCGCGACGAGCACGAGGAAGTCGCCGCCGAGCTGCGGGCGAAGATCGCCGCCGAAATCGCCGAAGCGAGCGGCGGCGTGGCGCTGCCGGCCGGGCCGATGCCCTCGCCGAGCGCCGCCGGCCTGATCTGGCCGCTCGAAGGCGCCCTCACCTCGGGCTTCGGCTACCGCTGGGGGCGGATGCACGAGGGGATCGACATCTCCGTGCCCGAAGGCACCCCGATCCGCGCCGCCGCCGACGGCACCGTGATCCTGATGCAGTCCGAGTACGAAAGCGGCGGCTACGGCAACTACACCTGCATCGACCACGGCGGCGGCCTCTCCACCTGCTACGCCCACCAATCGAGCTTCGCCACCTCCGTCGGCGCCAGCGTCAGCCAGGGCGACGTGATCGGCCTCAGCGGCAACACCGGCCACAGCACCGGCCCCCACCTCCACTTCGAGGTGCGGATCAACGGCGCCCCCACGGACCCGCTCGGCTACCTGTAGCGCCTACGGCTGCAGGCGCTGGTTCCGCCAGCCGTTCTCGCCCTTTATGTAGAGCAGGCGGCGGTGGAGACGGTCCGGGCTGCCGTGCCAGAACTCGCCTCGCTCGGCTTCCCCACCGGGCCCTCGACCGTTGCCAGCGCTCGATCAGCGGCAGCGGATCGGCGGGCGGGCGGTCGAACTCCGGCAGCTCCAACGCCGGATCTCCTGAGAGCGTTTCGATCGGCTCCGCCACGCCGAACATCCTCGCATGGGTGATTTTCTTCCGGGTGGGTAGAAGCTGGACGTGGCCGCCACCCCGGTACAGGGCGCCGTCGACGTCGCGCGCGGCGTCATCCCGCAGGAGAAGATCGACGATGCGCTGCGGCTGCTGCATCTCGACATGCTGGAGCGCGGCGCCTCGGCCGAGGAGCTGAGCGATTGGCTCTGGGGGGCGCACTGGTTTCCGCATCTGCGCGAACGCGAGGAGATCCTGGCGCTGGCCGAATCGCTGCCGGAGGAGTGGCGGACGGGCCGGATCTGCGAGCCGCAGATCCTGCTGCAGTTCCCGCACGTGGGGCCGGAGCCGGAGATCACCTTCCACCTCGACCAGGAGCCGGCCTGGGCGGAAGGGCGGACCTACCTGCGGATCGTCGGGGTGCCGCTCAGCCCCTGGCGCGGGGACAACGGGGGCCTGCTGGTGGAGACGGCGGCGGGGCCGGCGCCGGTCGAGGCCGATCCCGGCGATGCGATCATGATGACGCCGGACCTGCCGCACTCCGGCGGCGTCAACTTCTCCGGACGGCTGCGCTACGGCGTCTACTTCCGCTGGCTCGCCGACGAGGGTTGAAGCTGAAGCTTTGCCCCGGCGAACGCTCGGGTAGGGGTTTTGGATGTCGCCCACTTTTGTCAACGAGACCGAGATCCGGGTCGTCGGGATGTCGCGCAGCGGCAACCACGCGATCATCAACTGGATCCTCGCCCAGGCGCCGGGCCGCACCTGCTTTCTCAACTGCGCCGAGCCCGGCCACAACCCGTTCGCGACGGCGCGCCCGCGGACGCCGGAGCTGCCGGGGTGGCGGGCGCCCTACGACGGCTTCGAGGTCGAGGCCGAGCGGGCGGGCCGGCTGAGCCGCAAGGACCTGCTCGTCCATAGCTACGAGGACACCTTCCTCGGACCGTTCAGGAAGGCGGAGAACGAGCGGCGGCACGAGGAGTGGGTCGGCCGCTCGGGCCGCCGGATCGACCTGCTGATCCTGCGCGACCCGCGCAACCTCTTCGCCAGCCGGCTCGCCTCCGGCTACGGCTGGCTCGAGGACGAGCTGGTGACGCGGATCTGGGCCCAGCACGCGCGCGAGTTCCTCGGCCTGCGCCGCAACCTGCGTCAGGAGCGGCTGATGGTCAGCTACAACGAGTGGGTCGCGAGCCGCTCCTACCGCCAGCAAGTGGCCGAAGCGCTCGGGCTGGAGTTCGACGATCGCGCCGCCCACAAGGTCCCGGCCGCCGCCGGCGGCAGCTCCTTCGACGGCACCGCCTACGACGGCAGGGCCGAGCAGATGCCCGTCCTGCAGAGGTGGCACAGCTTCATCGGCGACGAGCGCTTCAACCGCATGCTCACTCCCGAGGTCCTGGAGCTCTCGGACACGATCTTCGGAGCCGCGGTGATGCCGCAGCCCGAACGCCTAGCTGCCTAACCGCGTCGCCGCCCGCAGCTCCATCGTCCGCAAGTCTCGCGAGTGGTCGTTCTCCTCGTCGCGTTCGCAGATCCAGATCTCGTGCCCCGGCCGCTCGCCGATCCGCAGCCCCGCCGAGCGCGCCATCGCCTCGACGCAAGCCGGGTCGGGCGCCCACCAGTTGGTCGGGTCGCCGGCGAGCCGGTTCTCGACGAAGGCGGCGCGCGGCCAGCCTGGCTCCAGCAGCCGCTTGCGCTCGCCGATCTCGACGTCTTCCGGCGTCCCCGGCGAGCCCTCGCCCGGCATCGTCAGCGTCTGCAGGACGAGCTTGCCGCCGACCCGCTCGGCGACGACGTCGAGGGCGAGCAGGGGGTAGCGCAGGTGGTAGAGGACTCCCATGAAGAGGACGACGTCGAAGCGCCCCTCGACCTCGACCAGGTCGTAGACGGACCCCTGGCGGAACTCGACCCGGCCCTCGGGGTCGAGGTATTGCGAGGCCCAGCGGCCCTGCTGCAGGTAGTGCTCGTCGAGGTCGAGCGCCAGCACCTCGGCGCCGCGGGCGGCGAGCGCAAAGGAGTAGAAGCCGGCGTTGCAGCCGATGTCGAGGGCGCGGGCGCCGCTCAGGTCAGCCGGCAGGCAGCCCTCGACCTGGGCCCACTTGAAGGCGGGGAAGTCGCCGAGCGGGTGCTCGGGCGCGGTTTCGCGGCCGTCGGGCAGGTGCAGGTTGTGAAACCAGGGGCCGAGCTCGGCGATCGCGCCGGGGACCTCGAGCGTCATCCGACCATCACCCCCGCGACCTCTTCCTCGAGCTGCTCGCAGCGGCGCGCCGCGGTGTGCTCGGCGAGGACGCGGCGACGCGCCCGCTCGCCGATCTCCCTGCGCTCGTCCTCGTCAACGTGGCGCAGGAAGTCGACGACGTCCTCGGCACTCTCGGCGATCAGGATCTCCTCGCCGGGGACGAAGAGCTGGTCGAGCCCCTCCCAGCGGTCGCTGACAACCGGCACGCCGCAGGCCGCCGCCTCGAACAGGCGCACGCTCGGCGACCAGCCGGCCTCGCGCATCTCAGCCCGGGTGACGTTGAGGGTGAAGCGCTGGGCGGCGTAGAAGGCGGGGTGCCCGGCCGGCGCGACGTGCTCGATCCGCTCCACGTTCCCCGGCCACACGGTCGCCTCCGGGTACTGCGGCCCGGCGACCGCGAAGCGCGCCTCCGGCAGCCGCGCCGCCGGCTCCAGCAACAGGCGCTCGAGCACCGGCTGGCGGTCGTCGCTGTAGGTGCCGAGGTAGCCGAGGTCCCAGCGCGGCTCCTCCTCCAGCGGCCGGTAGGCGTCGGGGTCGACAAGGCAGTAGAAGGCGATCGCGCGGCGCGCCCCGAGCTTCTCTTCCAGCACCTGCAGGGTCGGCCCGCCGGTGAAGGAGAGGTAGAGGTCGAAGCGGCCGACCAGCTCGGGGGCGAGGTACTCGCGGTCGCCGCGGCGCAGCTTGCCGAGCGTCACCGGGGTGTCAATGTCGTAGAAGGCGGTGGCGCCGCCGGCGATCTCCAGCGCCCACTCGGCGACGGCGACGCCTTCGGGGACGTAGGAGCCGACGACGACGAGATCGGCGACGGCGACGTCGTCGGTGTGCTTCTCGGCCAGCTCCTCGAGCGACCCGTAGAGCGAGGTGCGGCCCCAGGGCGGCTCGGGCAGGTCGCGCTGGGCCGCGTACCAGGGGACGTCGCGCTCGCAGAAGAGGACGTCGTGGCCGCGCCGGCTCAGCTCGCGGACCAGCGCCCGGTAGTTGGTCGCGTGCCCATTCCCCCAGGAGGAGGTGATCGAGAGCCCGCAGAAGACGATCCTCACGCTGCCGGCACCCCCTCGAGGATCGCCTCGACCTGCTCGGCGCGGCGGTCGTAGGTGTGCTCGCTGAGGACCCGCTCCAGCGCCGCCTCCCCGATTGCCGACGCGCGCTCGGGGTCGAGGTCGGAGAGCAGCTGCGCCACCTCTGCGCCATCGCGGGCGACCAGGACCTCCTCGCCCGGCGCCAGGAACTCGTCGATCCCGGCCCATTCGTCGCTGACGAGACAGGCGCCCGCGCCTGCCGCCTCGAAGACGCGGGTCGCCGGGGACCAGCCGTTCGCGGCCATGCTCTCGCGGCTGACGTTGAGGACGGCGAGGGCGCTGCGGTTGAGGGCGTTGTGGTCGCCGGGGGGCACGTGGCCGAGGTAGCGAACGTTGCCGAGCCCGGCGACGCGCTGCTCCCAGCCGTTGCCGCCCAACATAAAGGCGCTGCTGGGCAGCGCCTCGGCGGCACGGAAGAAGAACTCCTCGACCCGGGCCTCGCGGTCGGGGAGGCGGTTGCCGAGGAAGGCGAGGTCGCAGGCAAGCTCGGGCCGCGGCGGCGCCGGGTGGTGGGTCTCGGGGTCGAGCGCGTTGTAGACGGGGATGCAGGCGCGCGCGCCGAGGGCGGCGTAGCGATCGATCACCGGCTGGCCGCCGCCGTAGGTGAGGACGAGGTCGTAGCGGCCGATCAGCTCGCGCAGCGGGCTGGCCTCGTCGGCTTCCATCGAGGCCAGCGTCGCCGGCGCGTCGACGTCCCAGAAGATCCGCACCGCGGGGCCGGCGCTTTCGGCGACCGCCTCCTCCAGGACCGCGTCGTAGACGCCGACGCCGCTGGCCTTGACGATCACCTCGGCCCCGGCGGCGGCGCCGGCGACCACCTCGCGAACCGCCCACTCGTCGCTCGGCTCGTAGACGGAGACCTCGGCCCACTCGGGGTCGTCGATGTCGCGGTGGGCCTGGCGGTCGAACGCGTCCGGTTCGTAGAAGGCAACGCGGTGGCCGCGGGCGTCCAGCGCCCGGACGATCCCGCGGTAATAGGTGCAGGCGCCGTTCCAGTAGGCGGAGACGAGGCTGGAGCCGAAGAAGGCGATCTTCATCCCGCCACCTCGATCTCGGCGGCGCCGCGCAGCTCGGCGTCGATCGCGAGCAGCTCGTCGACGCGGTGGGCGCAGGTGTGGCGGGAGCGGATCGTCTCCAGCCCGCTGCGCCGCAGCCCAGTCGCCAGCCCGGGGTCCGCGAGGATCGCCCGCATCGCCTCGCGCATCTCCGCCCCGTCGCGGGCGACGAGGTAGTCCTGCCCGGGCCGGAACAGCCCCTCGCTGTCATCCCAGGGCGAGCAGATCAGCGGGATCCCGCAGGCCATCGCCTCGAAAGGACGGATCGTCGGGATTCCCGGCAGCGCCTCGACGTAGGGGCGGCGCGGGACGTGGACCGTCAGCCGGTGGCGGGCGAAGAGGGCGGGGGCGCGATGGTTGGCGACCCAGCCGCGGTAGTGGAGCCCGGCGAGGCGGATCCGCAGCCGGGCCGATCGCGGGTAGCGGACGCCGTGGACCTGCCCGCGCAGCCGCAGCTTCCGGGCCGGCCGCAGGAGGAACTCGCGCAGCTCGGCGCTGCGCTCGCCGTCGCCCCAGTTGCCGATCCAGATCACGTCGCCCCGCCGCCCCCGGCCGATCACCGGCCGGAACATGCGGACGTCGGCCGCCTCGTGCCACGTCCAGGCCCGCTCCGCCCAGCCGCGGTCGAGATAGATGTCACGGATCACCCGCCCGTAGGCGAGCACGCCGTCGTAATGACGCAGGTCGTAACCGGCCATCGACGTCGGCGCCGTGACGGAGCGGTGGTGCGTGTCGTGGAACAACAGCCGGAGCTGGGGGCGCCGGCGGCGGACGGTCCCGATCCGCCGGATCAGCTCGCGGTCGTTCCACTCGTGGACGATCGCGACGTCGGTCGTGCCCAGCACGGCAGCGGGATCGAACGTCGCCGGGTCATAGCTGGTGCTGCGGAGATGCGGAAACGCCCGCCGGAAGGCTGCCAGCGGCGCGGCCCCGTGCTCGTCGACCAGGTTCGAGCGGCTCCAGCCGTTCGCGGGCTCGTAGACGCTGACGTCGTGGCCGCGCTCCTGCAGCTCCGTCACGACGCCGCGGAGGAAGTGGGCGTTGCCGTGGTTCCAGTCGGAGACCAGCGAGTGGGAGAAGACGACGATCTTCACGCCGGCACCCCCTGGCCGACCGCATTGCGCAAGCGGTTGTCGAGGCGCCGGTAGGCGCGGGCGCTGCGCGCGATGCCGTAGGTGGCGGCGCGACGCTGGGCGCGGCGGGCGAGTTCCTCGCGCCGCCCGTCGTCTTCGATCAGCTCCTCGAGCGCCCAGCGCAGCCGGCGCTCGTCGCGCGGGTCGACAAAGACCGCCGCCCCGTCCCAGAGCTCGCGCAGCGAGGGGATGTCGCCGAGGACCA
>JBJMKN010000020.1:0-12314 GCA_045805765.1 Solirubrobacterales bacterium | reverse complement strand
CGGCCGCGCGGTAACGACCGCCCCACGACAACACGACAACGTCCGGAGGACGCCCATGTTCGCTTCTCGAAGAGTCGCTCGACGTACCTCACGGCGCGTCGCCAGGCGCCGCTAGCTCCCCTATCCGTCGCCGGGCGTCGTTGCCCGGCGACGGACCGGGAGACCACCGAACAAGGAGAGCGCATGAGCACGGCGCCGACAGAGACGCTCGTTCGGGATGGTGACCGCGACGGCGCGGACGCGGCACGCCACGTGCCCCACCCGACCGCGAGCGAGCGGGACGCGCGCGGCCGTGCCGAGCGCGCGGACGTGCCGCGCTCCTCGCATGCCGCCTTCGACCCGCCGGCGGATCGCCGCGATCCGGTCGAGCTGCTGGAGGAGCAGGCGCAGACGCGCGTCCCGGAGCTCGTGCCGATCCGATACGGGCGGATGCTCGTCTCGCCGTTCACCTTCTTCCGCGGGGGGGCGTACCTGATGGCCGCGGACCTGGCCGGCACGCCGAGGACCGGACTGCACGTTCAGCTCTGCGGCGACGCGCACCTGTCGAACTTCGGCACGTACGCCGCGCCCGACCGGCGGCTCGTGTTCAGCGTCAACGACTTCGACGAGACGCTGCCCGGTCCGTTCGAGTGGGACGTCAAGCGGCTGGTCGCGAGCTTCGCGGTGGCCGGCCGCGACCGTGGCTTCGGCGACGCCGACCGCGAGCGGGTCAACACCGCGGTCGCGCGGGCCTACCGCGAGTCGCTGCGCCAGCTGGCCAGGGAGCGCAACCTCGACCTCTGGTACGCGCGCATCGACGTCGAGGACATCGCCCGCCAATTCAGGGCGGACGCGAGCGCCAAGGAGCGCAAGCGCTTCGAGGGGAACCTCGCCAAGGCGCGCGCCAAGGACAGCCTCAAGGCGTTCTCGAAGCTGACCGCGATCGTCGATGGCGAGCGGCGGATTGCCAGCGACCCGCCGCTCGTGGTGCCGATCGAGGAGCTGGCCGGGCCGGACGAGGCGCACCTCACCGGCGACTTCGTGCACGGCGTGATCCACTCGTACCGGAGCACCCTGCCGGCCGATCGCCGCCGGCTGCTCGAGCGCTACCGCTACGCCCACTCGGCGCGGAAGGTCGTCGGGGTGGGCAGCGTCGGCACGCGCGCGTGGATCGCGCTCATGCTCGGCCGTGACAACGCCGACCCCCTGTTCCTCCAGCTCAAGGAGGCGGAGGCCTCCGTGCTCGAGCCCTTCCTCGGCGAAAGCGAGTTCGCCAACCACGGCCAGCGCGTCGTCGAGGGCCAGCGGCTGATGCAGGCGGCAAGCGACATCTTCCTCGGCTGGGTGACGGTCGAGGGGATCGACGGCAAGTCTCGCTCCTTCTATGTGCGCCAGCTCTGGGACGGCAAGGGCTCGGCTGACCCGGCCCGGTTCTCCGCCCGCGACCTCGGCGCCTACGGCGCCCTCTGCGGGGAAGCTCTGGCGCGTGCCCACGCCCGCTCGGGAGACCGCGTCGCGATCGCCGCCTACCTCGGCCGCGGCGACGTCTTCGACCAAGCCCTGGCCGCCTTTGGTGAGGCCTATGCCGACCAGAACGAGCAGGACTTCGAACGGGTCACGGAAGCGGCTGCAAGCGGCGAGATCGAGGTCGAGCGGGAGGTGCGATGAGCCTGAAGACGGTTCGCCGCGGCGCCCTCGTGCTCTTGCTCGACGCCGTCATCCTGATGTTGCTGTCAGAGCTCCTCGACGGATTCGTCCTCGACGGCGCCCGCAGCGCGCTCGGCGCCGCGGCGCTGATCGGCCTGCTGAACGCGCTGGTCTGGCCCGCCCTGGCCCGCTTCGCGCTGCCGCTGACCGTGCTCACCCTCGGCCTCGCGGCGCTGGTCCTCAACGGCCTGCTGGTGACGATCGCGATCGACCTGCTTCCCGGGGCCCACGTGGCCGGCGTCTTCGAGGGCACCGTGATCACGATCGTGATGGCGGCGGCGACGGCGGCCGTCTACGCGTTGCTGGCGATCGACGAGGACCATTCATGGCACCGCCAGGTGGTGCGCCGGCAGGCCCGTCGCCGCAAGGACGTGGTCGCAAGCGAGGTGCCCGGCGTCCTCTTCCTCGAGATCGACGGGCTTGCCCACGACGTCCTCCTGCGGGCCCTGCAGGACGGCAGCGCTCCCCACCTGGCGAGCTGGGTGCGCGGCGGCTCGCACCGGCTGCGGCCCTGGGAGACCGACTGGTCCTCGCAGACCGGCGCCTGCCAGGCGGGACTGCTGCACGGGTCGAACGAGGACATGCCGGCCTTCCGCTGGTGGGAGAAGGAGCGCGGCACGGCGATCGTCACCAATCACCCACGCGACGCCGAAGAGCTCGAGCGCCGTCACTCCGACGGCCGCGGCCTGCTCCACGCCGACGGGGCCAGCCGCGCCAACATCCTCTCCGGCGACGCCCCGCACTCGATGCTGACGATGAGCACGGCGCTGCGGCGCCGGCGGCCGATCGGCCGCGACTACGCCTCCTACTTCGCCCAGCCCTACGCGGTCGCCCGCACCTTCGTCCTGGCCCTGGCCGACATCGGCCGCGAGCGCCGCGCCGCGCGCAGCCAGGTCCGTGACGACGTCCGCCCGCGGATCGCCCGCGGCCGCTCCTACATTTTCGCCCGCGCCTGGGGGACGGTCGTGCAGCGAGACCTCCAGGTCGCCGCCGTGGTCGGCGACGTCCTCGCCGGCCGCCCGGTCGTCTACACGACCTTCCTCGCCTACGACGAGGTCGCCCACCACTCCGGAATCGAGCGCCACGACGCCCTCGCGGTGCTGCGCGACCTCGACCGCCAGATCGCCAGGATCGCGACCGCCTGCTCGGAGGGCCCGCGGCCCTACCGCCTCGTCGTCCTCTCCGACCACGGGCAGTCGCAGGGGGAAACGTTCCGCGCTCGCTACGACGAAACGCTCGAGGACCTGGTCCGCGCGGCATGCGACCCCGACAGCGTCGTCGCGGCCGAAGACGGCGACGACGATTCGCTCTCCTACATGAGCGCCGGCCTGACCGAGATCGCCCGCGACGACACCGCCGCCGCCCGCACCGTGCGCCGGGCGACGCGTGACCGGCTCAGCGACGGCGCCGTCGTCCTCGATGCCGAGGCCCGGGAGGAGATGAGCGCGAGCCGCAGCGGCGAGCTGCCGGAGCTTTCGGTGATGGCCTCCGGCTGCCTCGGGCTGATCAGCTTCCCGCGCCAGCCGGGCCGCGTCTCCCGGGAGCGGATCGAGGCGCTGTACCCGCGCTTGATCCCGGCCCTGCGCGAGCACCCCGGCATCGGCTTCATCCTCGTCCGCTCCGAGCGGGACGGCGCCGTCGTCCTCGGTCCGCGAGGCACCCGCTTCCTTGATTCGGACCGCGTTGAGGGCGAGGACCCCCTGGCGCCGTTCGGCCCCAACGCCGCCGACCACGTGCGGCGCAGCGACGGGTTCGCCCACTGTCCCGACCTGATGATCAACAGCGCCTACTGGGAGGACTTCGGAGAGGTGGCGGCCTTCGAGGAGCTGGTCGGCTCGCACGGCGGCATGGGGGGGACCCAGAGCTTTCCCTTCGTCCTCCACCCGGCGGAGCTCGAGTGGCCGGCGGAGGAGGTCGTCGGGGCCGAGCGGGTGCACCGGATCTTCCGCGGCTGGCTTGCCGGCCTCGGCCAAGACGCCTACGCCAGCGAGGTCGCCTCGCCCGGCGAGAGCACCCGCGTCTCGACCTGAGGCGCGGCCCCGCCCATGCAGTCGAGGAACTCTTTTCCCGGGTGCCAGAGCCGATCGGGACGCAGGTGGTGGAGGCCGAACGGGTAGAGCGTCCCCCAGTGGATCGGGATCGCCACCCGCGGGGAGAGGAGCGCCGCCGCCTCCGCCGCTCCCTCGGGATCGAGGTGACCGGGGCCGACGGTCGGCCCCCAGCCCCAGATCGGCAGCAAGGCGAAGTCGAGCTCCGCGGCCAGGCCCTTCATCCCCGGGAAGATGTCGGTGTCGCCGGCGAAGTAGACGCTGCGGGTGCCCTCGACGAGAAAGCCGATCGCCTGCGAGCGGCGTGCGTGCCGCCGCCGGCCGCCGTCGTGGCGGGCCTCGACCGCGGTCACGGTCAGACTGCCGGCGGAGGCCGATTCGCCCGGCGCCAGCTCGACCGCGTTGAGGAAGCCGTGGTGCGCGAAGAACCGCCGCGATCCCGGCGGGACCAGCATCCGGACATCACGCCCGAGCTTTCGCAGCGAGCCGAGGTCGGCGTGGTCGTGGTGCAGGTGGGAGACGAGGACCGCGTCGAGGTCCTCGGTCGCCTCGGGCCTCGGAGGGGCCCCGTGGCGCACCAGCGGGCCGAGGTGGCTGCCCAGGACGGGATCGGTGAGGACGCGGGCCCCGTCGAGGTCGATCAGGGCCGTTGAATGTCCGACGTAGGTGAGACGGTCCGAGGTCATATGGAGCAGCGACCCCCTGAGGACGAAGCCGTCGAGATCGAGCCGGGAGCGCTCGCCGGGCTCTTCGCGGCGCCGCAGTGGATGCGGGACCTCGGCTTCTCGTCCTGGCTCCTGGTCGGGTTCGGCGCGGCGCTGATCGGCGCGATCTGGCTGCTCTCCCTGACCGAGACGATCGTCCTGCCGGTGATCACCGCCGGGATCATCGCCGCGGTCGCCTCGCCGCTGGTCGATTGGCTGCGCCGCCATGGCGTGCCGCGGGGGGTCGGCGCCGGCCTCGTCATGCTGGCGATCATCGCAGCCGCCTTCGGGGTCGGCCTCTTGGTCCTGACCGGGATCGCCAGCCAGGCAAGCAGCCTCTCCGAACGGCTGCAGGAAGGCGCCAGTCAGCTCCAGTCGTGGGCGCAGGACCTCGGCGTCGGGGCAGCGGCCGCAGGCGACGCCAAAGCCCATGGCAGCGCTTCGGTCAGCGACGGCTTCCAGGCGCTGACGCAGGGCCTGCTGGGCGGCGTCGACAGGCTCGCCTCCCTCGCCATCTTCCTCTCCTTCACCGCGCTCAGCCTCTTCTTCCTGCTCAAGGACGGGCCGCAGATCGGCGAGTTCGTCGAGCGCCACCTCGGCGTCCCGGTCCCGGTCGCCCACTCCGTCCTCGGCCGGGTCGCCTCGAGCATGCGCGGCTACTTCCTCGGCGTCACCATCGTCGCCGCCTGGAGCGCCCTGATCGTCGGCGCCGGGTCCCTGCTCCTCGGGGTGCCGCTGGCCGGGACTATCGCCGTCGTCACCTTCCTCGGTGGCTACGTCCCTTACATCGGCGCCTGGACGGCGGGGGTCTTCGCCGTCCTGATCGCCCTCGGCGGCAGCGGGGCGGAGGCAGCAGGGGCGATGGCGGTGATCGTGCTGCTCGCCAACGGCGTCTTCCAGCAGCTGGTCCAGCCGATCGCCTACGGGGCGGCGCTGAAGCTGCACCCGCTCGCGGTCCTGATCGCGACGATCGCCGGCGGCTGCCTCTTCGGCACGGTCGGCCTGGTTCTCGCGGCGCCGCTCCTATCGGCCGCGGTGAGGATCACCGCAGACCTCCGCGCCGGTGAGCAGAAACCCGCCCCGGTGCCGTAAGCACCAGGGCGGGCAAAGCTGCAGCGCCGGGGAGAGACCCAGCGCTGTCACCCGACAGTTGCACCATTCTGTGTCATATAAGGCTAGACTCAGCCTGACGGTGCTCATCGGGGCTTTGACTGGTGGCCCAACCCTAACGGGACGGTGAGCACCGTCTCTTATCGCCCAGATGAATTTGGCGCTGGCTAGGAGCCGATCGCTTCTGCCAACTCGACGATGATCCCCTCCGGTCCGCGGACGTAACAGAGTCGGTAGCTGTTCCCGTAGCGCACCAGCTCGCCGACGAGCTCGACTCCACGCTCCTCGAGGCCGGCCACGACGGCGTCGATCTCATCCACGAGGAAGGAGACGTGGCGAAGCCCCAAGACATTTGAGGGCGCATCCGAGTCGCCACGGCGCATCGGCGGCGAGTGGAACCTCACCAGCTCGACTTCTGCGCCGCCCTCGGGAGCCCGCATCATCGCCAGCTCCGCTTTCACATCCTCGAGGCCGATGATCCGTTCCGGCAGGTCCCCTTCGACCTGACCCGTGCCGCCCGTCTCGAGCCCGAGCGCCTCGAAGAACTCAACCGCAGCCTCAAGGTCCTCGACCACGATCCCGACGTGTTCCATCCGTTTGATCGCCATGAGCGCGATGTTAAGCGCGTACAGCGCTACCCTTGATGGGCAACCACCGTCCGTCGGGTTCTCAACCTCCTCCTCCTTGCGCTCGGACCAACCCCAGAGGGGGGGTCAGCGACCGACAGATGAATGAGCAAGTAATGCCGACGGCCTCCGACGGTGGTCCCGGCACCCATTCCGTCAGAGCCGAGCTCTCGCGGGAAATGGTCCGGCTTTACAAAGAGCAGTTCGGGCGCGGCCCGACCAAGGCAAGGACCGAGTTCGCCGGCCCCGACACGCTCCTCTGCACCCTGGAGGACAGCATGACCCCGGCTGAGCACTCGCTTGCGGAGAAGGGCGAGCACCAGCGCTTGCGCGACACCCGCCTCTACTTCCAATACGCGACCGAGGACGAATTTCGCGGAGTCGTGGAAAGGGTCCTGGGCAGGAAGGTTCGCGCCTTCGTCAGTGGGATGGACACCGAACACGACGTCTCATCGGAGGTCTTCTATTTGGAGACCGGTAACGGTCCGTCGCCATCCTGATTTCCACCATGAAGGGGTCTTGAGACGGCACCGGGGCTCACCGGCTCGAGGTGGAACACCTCTACTGAGACGTCGTTCTGAGTGTCGATGCTGCTGTTGAAGGCGCGCACCTTTCGGTCGAGGAGCCTCTCGACCGTTTCGATGAAGGAATCCTTCGTCGCATGCTGGAAATACAGCCGCGTGTCTCGCAAGCGCTGGTGCTCCCCCATTTCCGCCAGTTTTCTCTCCGCCGGGGTGAAGCTGTCTTCGAGCGTGCAGACGAGGACGTCGGGGCCGGCAAACTCGGATCTTGCCTTGGTCGGGCCGCGCCCGAACTGCTCTTTGTAGAGCCGGACCATTTCGCGGGATATCTCCGCGCGAATGGGGGAATGGTGGTCGGCCGTCTCTGCCGACTCGGGTACCTGCTGGCTATCCATCTCGTCTTCAGTCCCCTCCTCGGCAATCAGCACCGTGCGGGGGCAGAGGAGGATGAAGCCAGGCGCGCGGTAGCAAGTGCGGGTCCGGGGACACGGCGCCGAGGCGACGAGCCCGGGCGGCCCGGATCGCCCTGAGGGCAGGTCAACCCGTGCAGCTCCGAACCAAAAAGTCGCGCTTCGATTGCGACGTGCCGGCGGAAACCCGCCCCCCGCTGCTACCTCAACACAGCTCCAACGTAGCAGCCTGATCGGAATCTGATCGTCGTCCCTCGGCTCCACAACAGAAAACGCCCCGCCGGGGAGGCGGGGCGCTTCTGGGGTTACTACAGGGAGGAGAGATAAATCCAAATTGCGCTCGAATTGACCGGGCTCTCTGGCATCATCGGAGTTGTGGAGCGACCCCACGTAAAACTGAGCGGAGACATCGAGGGCACCTATGTCGTCGAGGAGACTCGTAGCGATGGGCGTCTTGTGATTTCGCCCGATACCTCCGCCCAGGCCATCATGGAGCGCCTTGGCCACGAGCCCGCGACTCTCGCGGAGTTCGAAGCTGAGTACGGGGCCGTGCAACCGCCTGACGGCGAGGGCTAACCGTGCCAATCAAGCGGGGCTTCGCTCTCGTCGCTTTTGACGACTTGGCGTGGCATGAAGATCTGCGCCAAGCGACGGGTGGTGCGAAGCGAATCGGCGAAGAAGCTCGCGCGCGCTTAGAACGCGAGGGGCTAGAAATCGACGCGCTCTTCGCCTGCGACGAGGAAGCACGGGATGGAACCAGTCTTCCCGGTTGCGTCAAGATCTACCTTCCTCCACCTGGTGGACCTCTCGGCCTCGTCTTCCGACTCGCGAAAGGGAAGGACGGACGGCTCTACCTCGACCATCTGGCTTTCGGCATCCGGCATCTTCCGGCGGGCGCTCGGGGCGAAACTGTCTACCAGCTCGCGCATCGACGGCTGAATGCTTAGAGCCACGACACCTTCCTGATCCTGATCGAGACCTGCGAACCCCTTAAAGCGATCCAGATGGAGCAGGCACTGTGCGATGGGATGGATGCAGAAGGTCCTGAATACAGCTGCGCCCCTCGCGGTCCCTTGTCCTTTTTGTCTCTGTTTGGGTGATTGGGACCTACGACAAATCACACGTCGCCATAAGCCAAGATCTGCCGCCACAACAGAAAACGCCCCGCCGGGGAGGCGGGGCGCTTCTGGGGTTACTACAGGGAGGAGAGATATGTATCTCTATATATGTGTGGATCCGTGGGAGGTAGGTGAGCCCGATTGATGTCGAGTGCGTCGCTGTGGGAAGCAGCGAGGCGGTTGTCGACGCGGGGTTCAGCCTTGAAAGTTCTTGGTGCTCCTTGAGTCGGTTTCCTCTTGCGAATCCTTGAACAGCGTACGAACGTATGTGCGACTTGTGTGTGAGTGGGGTCACAGAGATCCTGCAATTCACGGACTCTGCGGGGTGTCTACCCGATTTGATCCAGAAGACCAGATCAAATTCGGTAACTGGTCGCGGATCAATGTCGCATTCGTTTCTGAAGCTCCAATAAAAGGCCAGATCGGCGGGGCCGCTGTAGCTTTGGCCGGATGAAGAAGTCCCGGATAGACGCGGTTTTGGCCGACCGCGGCCTCTTTCCCTCGCGCTCGGCGGCGGCCGGGGCGGTGCGGGCCGGCGAAGTCCGGATCGGCCAGGACGGCCCGGTCGCCCTGCGCCCAAGCCAGCTGGTCGAACCCGACGCCAACCTGATCGTCGACGAGGGGCCGCGCTACGTCTCGCGGGGCGGGACCAAGCTGGAAAACGCGCTCGACGCGCTCGCGATCGACGTCGAGGGGCGGGATTGCCTCGACGTCGGCGCCTCGACCGGTGGCTTCACCGACTGCCTCCTGCAGCGCGGCGCCGCGCGGGTGATCGCTTCCGACGTCGCCTACGGCCAGCTCGACGTGCGGATGCGCGAAGACCCGCGGGTACACGTGCTCGAGCGCCTGAACGCGCGGGAGATGCACCCCGCCGATCTGCCCTTCGTGCCCTCGCTGGCAACGATCGACGTCTCCTTCATCTCGCTGACGAAGGTCCTGCCTGCGGTGGCCCGCTGCCTCCAGCCAGGAGGCGAATGCCTGGCGATGGTGAAGCCGCAGTTCGAGCTCGGGAAAGAGCGGGTCGGGCGCGGCGTCGTCCGCGACGCCGCCGACCGCCGCGAGGCGATCCTGCTGGTGGCCGGCGCTGCGCACGATCTGGGCCTGCAGGTGCGCGGCTTTGCCTCCTCGGGCCTGCCCGGTCCGAAGGGCAACCGCGAGACCTTCGTCTGGTGCGGCGGCGAAGGCCTCGAGGTCGTAGACCTCGAGGCGGCAGTCACTTCGGTGGTCGAGGAGGACGGATGAAGACCGCCGCCCTGATCACGCACTCCCATCCGCCGATGGCCTCCGAAGCGGTCTCGATCGCCGCCGAGGTTGCCCACGACCTCGGCTGGCGCCTCGCCGCGACCGAAGACGAGCTGCGCAAGCACGGCGCCGCCGGCGAGGGCGTCGACGTCACCGCCGAACACACGCTGCCGGAGATCTGCCTCGTCCTCGGCGGCGACGGCTCGATCCTGCACGCGCTGCGCCGCTACGCCCACACCGAGGTGCCGGTCTTCGGCGTCAACTTCGGCACCGTCGGCTTCCTCGCCGCGGTGGACCGCGACGAAGCCGCCGCCGGAATCCGCCGCGCGCTCGAAGGCGAGATCGAGACGATCCCCCTCCCCGGCGTCGAGGTCAAGGTCGACGGCAAGGAGGGGGTCGGCCTCAACGACATCACCCTCGCCCGGCGCCCCCACGACCGGGTCGCGGAGCTCAGCTACCGGATCGCCGGGCAGGAGGTCGGCCACGTCCGCTGCGACGGGCTCGTCGCCGCCACCCCGGCCGGATCGACCGGCTACAACCTCGCCAACCAGGGGCCGATCCTGGCCTGGGGGGTGAAGGGCTACGTGGTCAGCTACATCTCGCCGCACTCGCTGACGGCGCGGGCGCTGGTCGTCGCCCCCGGCGACGTCCTCCACGTCCTCAACGCGCCCGAGCGCGAGCCGGTCGAAGTCGCCGTCGACGGCGGCAAGATCGCCGACCTCGAGGCCGGGGCCTCGCTGGAGGTCCGCTTCGTCGACTCGGTCAGCCGCCTTGCCCAGCTCCCGGGCACGAGCTTCTACGGCCGCATTCGCGAGAAGTTCGGCCACTTAGCGGTCTAGAGCGGGTTCATCAGCCGGGGAATCCACTTGTCTAGGGTCTTCCGCCATGGAGCGCAAGTGGTGGACCCTCGTCCTGGTCTCGATCGCGACGTTCATGCTGTTGCTCGACGTCACCGTCGTCAACGTCGCCCTCCCGGACATCCAGCGGGAACTGAACGCAAGCCTCTCGAGCCTGCAGTGGGTGGTCGACGCCTACTCGCTGATGCTCGCCGCCTTCCTGCTGACCGCTGGCTCCCTCGGCGACCGGCTCGGCCGGCGGCGCGTGTTCACGATCGGGTTCGGCATCTTCACCTTCGCCTCGTTCCTCTGCGGCATCGCCGAGGACCCGACCCTGCTCAACCTCGCCCGCGGGCTGCAGGGGATCGGCGGCGCCGGCATGTTCGCCACCTCGCTCGCCCTGATCGGCCAGGAGTTCCACGGCAAAGACCGGGCGACGGCGTTCGGGGTCTGGGGCGCGACCGTCGGCGGCGCGGTCGCGGTCGGGCCGCTGGTCGGGGGGGTCCTGACCGAGAACCTCGGGTGGGAGTGGATCTTCTTCGTCAACGTCCCGATCGGGATCGCCGCAATCGCCTTCACGATCTCGAAGGTCGAGGAGTCGCGCAACCCCGAGGGCCGGCGGGTCGACTGGCCGGGGCTCGTCCTGTTCAGCTCCGCGCTTTTCTTCCTCGTCCTCGGCTTGATCCGCGGCAACGAGCAGGGCTGGGGCAGCTCGAAGACCGTGCTCGAGATCGGCGGGGCGGTGCTCCTGCTCATCGGGTTCGTGATCGTGGAGCAGCGCCGCCGTGACCCGATGCTCGACCTGTCGCTGTTTCGCAAGCCGGCCTTCACCGGCGTCTCGGTAGTCGCGTTCACGCTGTCGGCCGGGATGTTCTCGATGTTCCTGTACCTGACGCTCTACATCCAGAACGGGCTCGGCTACACGCCGTTCCAGACCGGCCTGCGCTTCCTGCCGCTGACCGTCGTGTCGTTCGTCTTCGCCGCCGCGTCCGGGCGCCTGGCGCATTCCGTGGCGCCGCGAATCCTGTTCGGGATCGGCTTGGGGCTGGTCGGGCTCGCTTTGGTCCTGATGCACGGCATCACTCCGTCGTCCGGCTGGACGACGCTGCTGGCTGGCTTCATCGCCGCCGGCGCCGGCGTGGGCATCTGCAATCCGACGATCGCGCAGGTTGCCGTCGGCGTGGTCGAGCCCGCGCGCAGCGGCATGGCGGCCGGGATCAACAACACTTTCCGCCAAGTCGGCATCGCAACCGGCATCGCCGGGCTCGGCGCGATCTTCCAGGCCCGCGTCGAGTCGAAGGCGACAAGCCTCTTGACAGCCACGGGCATTCCAAGCCCGCGCGCATCGGAGGTCGCGCATGCGATCGCGAGCCAGCAGGGCGGCGGTGGCCGCGGCGGGCCGATCGCGCGCGTGGCGCAGGTCTCGTTCATAAGCGCGCTGAACGAGATCCTCCTGATCGGGTCGATCGTCGCCTTCAGCGGCGCGATTCTGGGGGCGCTGCTGGTCCGCAGCCGGGACTTCGCGCACGGGGCCGAGGCAGAGGCCGAGGCTGCGCCTGTAGCGGCCTAGGGCCCCCGCAGCCTCCGCGTCCTCACGTCCGCAAAGGCGTCGCTTCCGCCGGTTCCGGGTCAATAAGGCGGAGCCGCGGACAGGTCCGCCGTCGCCCCGATCACGAATCCCTCGGCGACATGCCCGCGAACGTCGCACCAGCGCCCACTGGATTGGCCGAGCGTACGACGGCAGGGCTACCCTTCGCCGCAGTGAGCAGGACCTACCACCTGACCACCTTCGGGTGCCAGATGAACGAGCACGACTCCGAGCGGATGGCCGGCATGCTCGACCAGCTCGGGTACCGGCGCGTCGACGCGCGCGAGGACGCGGACATCATCCTGTTCAACACCTGCTCGATCCGTGAGTCGGCCGACAACCGCTTCATCGGGCACCTGGGCGAGGCCAAGCGACTCAAGAAGGAACACCCCGACCGCGTGGTCGGCGTCGGCGGATGCTGGTCG
>JBJMKN010000019.1:0-15413 GCA_045805765.1 Solirubrobacterales bacterium | reverse complement strand
GCGCTCCCTTCTCCTTGAGCTCCTTCAGCGTGGGCAGCGCCGCCCGGATCCTGGCGTCGTCGGTGATGGTGCGGTCCTCGCCCAGGGGGACGTTGAAGTCAACCCGGACGAGGACGCGCTTCCCCTCGACGTCGAGATCGTCAAGCGTGCGCACGCACCAGCACCTTCTGGGCCAGCTCCACGCAGCGGTTGGAGTAGGCCCACTCGTTGTCGTACCACGTGACGACCTTCACGAAGGTGCCCTCGATGACCGCGGTGAGCGGCGCGTCGAAGATCGACGAGTACGGGTTCTTGACGATGTCCGACGAGACGATCGGGTCCTCGGTGTAGGCCAGGATGCCGGTCATGGGGCCCGTGTCGGCCTTGCCGCGCACGACCTCCTTGATCTCGTCGACCGACGTGTCGCGCGAGGCCTGGAACGTGAGGTCGACGACCGAGCCGGTCGGGACGGGGGCGCGCACGGCGGCGCCGTTCAGCTTGCCGTTGAGCTCGGGGATGACGAGGCCGATCGCCTTCGCGGCGCCGGACGACGCCGGGACGAGGTTGATCGCGGCGGCGCGAGCGCGGCGCAGGTCGGAGTGGGGCGCGTCCTGGAGCCGCTGATCCGCCGTGTACGCGTGGATCGTCGTCATCAGGCCGCGCTCGATGCCGATCTCGTCGTGCAGGACCTTGGCGAGCGGCGCGAGGCAGTTCGTCGTGCAGGAGGCGTTGGAGATGACGTCGTGGCTGTCGGGGTCATAGGCCGAGTCGAAGTTGACGCCGAGCACGACGGTGGCGTCGGGCTCGGTGGCCGGGGCGGAGATGATCACCTTCTTCGCGCCCGCGTCGAGGTGCTTGGCGGCGTCCGCGCGCTTGGTGAAGAAGCCGGTGGACTCGATCACGACGTCGACGCCGAGGTCGCCCCAGGGGAGGGCGGCCGGGTCGCGCTCGGAGAGGACCTTGACCTCATCGCCGCCGGCGATGATCGTGTCGCCGTCGACCTCGACGCCACCGGGGAAGCGGCCGAGGATCGAGTCGTACTTGAGCAGGTGGGCCATCGTGGCCGTGTCGACGAGGTCGTTGACGGCGACGAAGTCGATGTCCGCATTCGCCTCCTTGGCGGCACGGAAGACGTTGCGCCCGATACGGCCGAAACCGTTGATGCCGACCTTCACAGCCATGAACCCATTCCTCCTATTTGTATGTGGGGAAGCCGATCCTAAGGGCTCGGCGCTTCCGGCTCCGGCTAGTCGGAGCCGATGGTGATCTCGATCTCGTACCCGTCCGGGTCCTTGAGGAAAGCCGAGTAGGAACCGGAGCCGTGCGAGCGCTGCTCGCCCGGATCGGCGACGCTGACGCCGCCGGATTTGACCCCGTTCTCCCAGGCCGCCTTGACCGCGACGATTCCCAGGGCAGAGAAGCTCAGAAGGCCGAAGCCGGCCGCGGGATCGTGCTTGGAGGAGACGAAGAAGACGGGTTTCGCGATGCCCCAGCCGATCGTCTGGTCCTGCTCGAAATGGCGTCGCCAGCCCAAGGGGGCCAGCATCGAGTCGTAGAAGGCCGCGCTGCGATCGAGGTCGGCGACCTCCAGGAGGACGTGGTGGAGCATTGAGGGACGGAGGCTATCGGAGGGGGCTGGCCGATGCCCTCCGAAGCGCTTGTGTCAACAGCCGCGGGGGCGGCCCCTAACGATGAGGGTAGAGGCGGGAAGAACCTGACCGCAGACTTCCTTGCATGGCTTGTGGCTCGGGCTTGATGCCATCTGAATGAACGCCTCGCATCGCTCCTCGGGCGCGATCCAAATGCGACCTTCCACCACAGCCGATCTTTTGACCTTTGCACTGCATAAGATTTCCCCGTTTGATGATCGACGCGCGCGAAGGCACCGGCCTCGACGCGCGCCGTTCTTGTCTTTCAGAAAAGGGAAATGTCGGAACGCCTGGATCGGTAGGAACTGCAGTTCATCCGGCGTCGTGCGAGACACCGCGACATTGATGTCTCCGCTGGGAGCCGTCGCACGACAATGTGCTCGGAAGTCAATCGCGCCTGCTCTTGGCGCGAGCCACACACTTCCTGCAAAACACGACGGCCGGGGCCGAGAAGTCGGGGCCTTCTCTACATGAGTACCTGAGCCGCGTTCAGGGGATCCGCCGGCGGCGCCCTTGAAAACACCGGAGAGGTGTCCAAGCCCCAGCACGACAAGCGCCAGAACCAAAACGTTCGTGTTCAGGGTACGCCTATGATCCTGAAACAAAACCTACCCCCAGAGCTTGCATTGCGCCAATCGGGTACGATTTTCCGGCAAAGGGTAGAAGTGGAGTCACGAGGGTCAAGGGACACCAGAAGGGCGCACCGGGGATATTTACCTTTTCTACACACTTCTTTTTGGGGCCGTCAGCGCCACCGGACAGGAGGCCGACCGCCTTGCCGGTCTTCTCGTCCCAGACAGGCGCGCCACTGTCACCCTGGATGTTCGATCCCGCTATCCACATTGCCATAAACTCTTTGCCCGGATATTCGAAAAAGGAGGTCTTGACTCGTCTGTACGCCCGTCCGCATTCTAGTCCTCCGTTGACTCCAGACCAGCAGTAACGGCGGTTCAATTTCATTCTAGTCATCTCATAGATTTGCATCAGCTTGTCTGGGTTGCCGTAGTACACGTTGCTTGACTGTGCCCGCCAGTGCGTGGTCGCGATTCCGATTGCGTCAGTAAATAACCCGTTTGACCCAGGATTTGCAAAACCTGACCTGTTCACACGACCTATCGGGTCCCAGTCCGGATTGTCCATGCTGGGCGCACTTTTGGTGCTTTTGCCAGCCTTGCGCCAGAACCGCTCGTTGAACCCGCCGCAGTGACCTGCCGTCATCTTGAAGTAAGCGATGTCCGACTCTCCGCGGGTACTACCGACTTGTGAATATCCCGAATAGTTGGCGGTACAAGAGCCCCCGGCAGTGCCATTTAGCACGTAATCCCCACCATGGACAATACCGTCGACGTGGTAGCGCCCCTGACTCGCGTGAATGGGGGTGGACGCGACGACTTCGATCGGCGCGCCAGCCCCAAATTGGCCGGCCAAGATCGATTTAAGCGCCGCCGGATTGGACGATTCCACCACGACCTTTCCGGTGTCCGCCGAATAACCGACCGAGTCGGTGAGGCTGCTCGCGGATGGGTTTCCATCGATGTAGCCGCCGACCGATTCTTCCAGCGATTCCACATTGACGAGAGCATTCGGTGGCGGCACGGGCATCGGTTCGACCCTCGCCGGCGCCATCAGCGCGCCGCTGTTTTTCAGCGCCTGCACTGCTGCTGCCTGTTGTTCGGGGGAACCGGTGAAACCGACCCGGATGATGCCTCCCGCCCGTTCGTCGACGTAATAGCCGCCGTAGGTGGAGGGTGCGTTTGCTTCCGCCCAGTTGGGAATTGCTTCCGAGGCTTGGGCGACATAGTTGCGTCGGTATTCCATCTCCGAGAGTTCAGGCTGTCGCATCGGCACGCCGAACTGTTCGACCGCCCGCATCGGCGGGTCCTGCCGGCTTTCCCACTCATAGAGGAGTTCCAGGATCAGTTCGGTCAACTGGTAGTTCGAGAGGTTTTTGCCCAAATCGAGGCCGCTTTCTTCACGCTGAAGCTTGATCGAGTCGAAGTTCGGCCTCGGCACAGCATTGGGGTCCGGGGGATCCGGCTGCGGGATGAAAACGAAGAACCGTTCCGAGGACTGGTGTCCGAGCAGGTCGGTGACGATGACCTCCAGGTCCAGCCGACCGGGCGCGAAGTCAGATGCGGAGGTGACCCAGGGCATCGTCCACTGATCGCAGTGGTGATCCGGCGGCACCGCCGTGTCTTCGCACCTTTCTTCGACAGCTACCGAGTTGCCGTTGGTCAGAACCTTGATCGAGCCGATACCGTGCGGCGAACTGCCGGTGACGAACAAGGTCTGATCTTTGTTTTTTTCGATCGTCAGCGCTTTTTGGGAGATCAGGCTGCCGGACATCGAAGCGATCGTCGGCGGAGTTTCCGCCCACTGCCATTTCAGGACGGATCCGTCTTCACCGATGTCGTAGACGATTTCCGGGCTGCCTCCACCCCACACGGTGGTGCGCCTCGGTTCCGCCGAATAGAAGAAGTTGGTCGTTTTGGCGATTTCGGGACCGGCCGGATCCACTTTCACCGAAGTCGCCCTCGAGGTCGAGTCATAGGTGATCGACGCGACGGTCCCGTTCGGTAGCGTCACCGAGTTCATCCGGCCCGACGAGTCGTAGCCGTATTTCGTTTCGCCGTCGATGCCAATGATCGCTTTCAGCTTGCCGGATTCGTACCCATAGTTCGTGTCCCCAGCCTCTTCGCTGGCGACTTCGGTCACCAATCCGGATGAGAGCGACATGTCGAGGGACGGGTCTTCCTCTTGGGTCGCTTCATCTTCGACCTTCAGCTCGGTCAGCTTGCCTTCGGAGTATTCGTAGTCGATGACGGGCGGGTCGAAATAGGGAGCGACGCCGACGTCGGCGCCCCCGGGGATCCCGGGCCCGATCGGGACGGATCGCCGCTGCAGGCGGTTGTGATCGGTGTCGGTGACCCAGAGGCTCCCTTTGCCGTCGGCCACCAGCCCCATCGCACCGCTGAACCTGAAGGATTCCGGGTTCCCGAACTTGCTGACGAATTCGCCGCTGGAGTTGAACTGCTGGATGCGGGAGTTGTTCTGATCCCCGACCCAGAGGTTGCCGGCGGTGTCGACATCGATGGCGGCGGGGCGTTTGAACTGCCCGTCGCCGCTGCCTTCGGAGCCGAACTGGCGAAGGAACGAGGGGGCCGAGTTGAAGACCTCAATCCGGTTGTTGCCGCTGTCGGCGACCCAGAGCGAGTTGTCAGCCGCCACGTCGATCGCCGTCGGGTTTTTAACCTGCCCCGAGCCGCTGCCTTCGCCACCGATGTTGTTGAAAAGGGCGCCGGTCGTCGGGTTGTACTTTTTTAGGCGGCTGTTGCCGGTGTCGGCGACCCAGATGTTGCCGCCCGTAGTCGAGGCGATCCCTTGGGGGGCATTGAGCTGAGTGCCGGTCGTACCCACGATCCCGGCCTGGCAGATGTTGCCGGAAGCCGCCGTGCAGAAGTTTCGTTCGGCTTCGCTCGCCGCCGCATCGACCTTCGTTTTGTTGACGTCGCGCCCGAAGGCGAGGACGAATTCGCCTTTTTCGTTGAACTCGACGATGCGGTTGTTGGCGCTGTCGGCCACCCAGAGGTTGCCGCTCGGATCGATCGCCAGGGCCGAGGGGCCGTTGAGCTGGCCCGCGGCCCCGCCTTTGGCCCCGACCGCCTGGACGAATTCGCCTTTTTCGTTGAACTTCTCGAGGCGGTTGTTGCCCTTGTCGAGGGCCCAGACGTTGCCTTTGCCGTCGAGCGCGACGTCAGCCGGATGGCTGAACTGGCCGTTGCCGGTCCCAAACGAGCCGATCCGGGAGGCTGCGAAGAGGAACGAGCCGGTCAACCACTGCTGTACCTGGTCTTTACCCGCATCGGTGACCCAGAGGGCGCCGTGGCTATCGAGGAAGATCCCCGATGGATTGCCGAGTTCGAACTCGCCGGAGCCCCCGAAGCGGGTGAGGAAATCGCCCCCGCGGCTGAGCTCCTGCACGCGTTGGTTGCCGAGGTCACCGACGAAGACGTTACCTTCGGCGTCAGCCTCGATACCGACGGGTTTTTTGAACTCCACCTGCCCACTGCCTTCTTTGCCGACCTGCTTTGAGAAGGCATAAGAGGTAGTCCAAGCCTGGATGCGGTTGTTACCGGTGTCAGCAACCCAGAGGTAACCGCCGCCGATTGGGGTGTAGGCGATCCCGGCTGGTTCTTTCAGCTGGCCGGCTCCGCTGCCCGCCGAGCCGAATTTCGCCAGCACTTCAGCCTGTGGGCTGAACTTCTCGACCCGATTGTTCGCTCGCTCGACGACGAAGAGGTTCTGGCCCCCGGTGGTCGTGATTCCAATTGGTTCGGAAATCTGGCCTTCTGCAGTCCCCGCCGTGCCCGCTTGGCAGATATGGCCCGACCATGCGATACAGCGGTTTTTTTCGAGTTGCGTGCCGCCGCTTTCCACCTTCGTTTTGTTGACGTTCCAGCCAATGATGGAATCGAACTGCCCGTTTTCGTTGAAGCGGGTGATCCGGTTGTTGGCGGTGTCGGTGACGCTGATGTTGCCGAGCGTGTCGATCGCGATCCCCGAGGGGCTTTTCAGCTGGCCCGCACTTGATCCCATGCTCCCGGCGGTCCGCACAAAATTGCCGGCTTCGTCGAACTCGACGATGCGGTTGTTGATCCTGTCGACCACCCAAACGTTGCCTTTGGCATCGACGGCAGTGTCAGCAGGGTGGTCGAGTTGACCGTTGCCGCTACCCGACGACCCGAAGCTGCTGGCAAAGATCGGCGCTTCTTCCGGTTCGAATTCGACCGGCGAGCCGTCGCCGAGCACCACTTCCTCGATCCGCCCCGTAACGCTGAAGACGGAGACCTCGTCTTCTCCGGCAGGCTCGACTTCGTAGCCGCCGGTCGTCTTGGTGATCAGGGCCCGGAGCTTCGAGCTGAAGGTCGACTGGGAGGGGGACTGCGGAATCGTCACCGCGTTCGTGATCTTCCCCATCTCCGTCATCGTCGCCTTCTGCGGCGTCGGGCCGGCCTGGGGTTCGAATTCCGGCGTCTGGGCGATGCTGAACCCGCGCCCCCACTGGGTGTCCTTCTGCGTAGGCTGCTGGGAGTTGTAGACGCGTTCGAGGTCGACTTGGCTGCGGTCGGCTTCGACGGCGACGTCGCGTTCGTGGAAGACGACGTTGCCGTTCATCACGTTGACGGCGATCTCGGGGCCGTGGTATTCGGCTTCGCCCGAGTAGTCATTGCCGTCAGGCAGGCGGAAATGCTGCAGGACGTACTCTTCCTTCATCCCGGTGGCGGGGATGTATTCGAATTCGATGTTGCGGCTGACCGGCGTGGTGTTGCCGACCTTGTCGACGGCGACGATCCAGAGCGAGTGCTTGCCGCCTTCCAGCCCGGGCAGGCGCAGGGTGTATTCCATGTTCAGAGTCTGGGCGCAGCCGGCGGTCGGGCAGGAGCCCCCCGATTTCGTCGCGGTCGGGGTGGCGCCCGGTTCTTTGCTCGGGTCTTTGTCGAGGTAGACCTTGATTTCCTGCACGCCGGACCGGTCGGCTCCGTCGCTGGCTTCGACTTCGAGCTTGTAGGTCGGCAGGCTGAGTTCGTCGTCCTTCGCCGTCGTTTCCTGGGCTTTCTCGGTAGTGCCGACCTGGTCGGTCTGAGTGGCGAGCTGGCCTTTCAAGTTGACGGTCGGCGGGACGCCGTCGACCCAGAGAGGCCGTTCGATCTGCCATGTCTTCTGGGTCGGATCTTCGACCTGGACCGTGATCTTTCGTTCTTTGCCTTCGGTGTTGTACCGGCCTTCGAGAGGAAAGCCGTTGGTCGTGAAGGTGATCTGGCCGGATCTCGAGGTCCCGCACGGGCTTTCCCAGGTTCCCGTACAGCTCCCCTGGTTCCACCACCAGTTCTGCGTGCCGGCTCCAAACATGCGGACGCTTTTGACGCCGAGGCCGGCGTCGGTGGCGGAGACGTTGAAACTGCGGTTGGTGGCGTCCTTCTTGGTCCAGCCTTCAGGCGTCGCTCCGACCGAACTCAGGTACGGGTACTGCCAGTCTTCGAGCCAGATCTGGGTCCCCCCGACCCGGACCCGCCGCCAGCAGGCGTTGACCTTTGCGCTGGCGTTGCCGAACCCAATGACGAACTCGTTCCCCCAGGAGTTGATGGTCGAGTTCCCGTACCAGTAGGCGTCGTTGTTGCGGTAGCCGTTCCAGTGCGGGGTTTCCGCCGTGCCACCATTGTTCCAGGTGTACATGCCGGTGTAGTCGTAGGGATCCTGCACCAGCGGCGAGCAGCTGTCGCCTCGGTGGAAGATGTTGATGACCGCCCTCGAGATGTAGCTCTGTTCGTTCGGGGGGAAGTAGGCGACCTGGTCCCAGGCGCCGGCCGCGAGGCCGCTGTTCTGCGCGGTGAAGTACAGGCCGGGCTGCCCGGGCCAGTAGCCGTCCGAGGTGCCGACGTACATTCCGTTGTTGGACCACGACTCGTACGGCTGCCAGGGGCCGTAGGGGGCGATCCCCGGGATGTTCCCGTAGCTCCAGTTCGTTTCCAGTTCGGGATCGACGAGGATCGGATAGGCGACGTCCGCTTCGCGGTGCGCGACCTCGATCACGAGGTTGTCGCTTTCGACCTCGAGCGTCGTCGGTACCGGCGACCCCTGGGCGTCGACCGAGATGGGCCGGTCGACCCTGTAGAGGACCTCGCCGCCGGCGACCACTTCGGCGCCACCGTCGCGGGCCGTCCGCAGCTCGGCGCCAGCGGGAAGATCGACGTGGAAGCGCAGGGTCTCGGGGCTGTCGACGGTGCGGAGCAGGTTGGCAAGCTCGACGCCGTAGGCGGTCGGCGAGACGAACAGGTCCGTGTCACTGCCGGGCTCGACTTCGCCGAAGAAGACGTTCTTGTCGCCCAGCAGCCGTGCCGGGCTCTCCTCGGCGCCGGTCTGGGTGACGGTGATCGGCGGCGCCTCTCCGGCGCTCCCGTCGCCGCCGACGACGACTCCCTCAGCGGCGGAATCGGCGATCGCGACCTCGACCAGCGGGTTTTCCGCCTCGTACCCGGCGGGCGTCTTTTCCAGGGAGACGTCGACCTTTTCGAGCTCCCCTTCCTCGTTGGCCGCCTCGATGGGATAGGTGCCTTCCAGCAGCTGAGTTTTCCCCTCGGCGGTAACGACGGCGTCGCCTTTACCGAGATTGCGCTCGAGCCGGCTGTCGCTGAGGATGCGGGCCGGATCGGAGCTGAGGGAGGCAAAGAAGTCGGGGAACTTGGCGGCAAGCAGCGCTTCGGCCTCGGCGGGGGTGAGGCCGACGTAGGCGCGTAGCGAGTCTTCTCGCTCTTTCGCCGCAGCGGGGCTCGTCAGCTCTTCTTCGCGTTTATCCCTTTTCTGCTCCGCGAGCTGGAAGCCGTCCATCACCGCCGCGTTGCCGGGGCCGTGCGGTGGGCCGCCGACGATTGGGGCCACGGTCCCCTCGGGGACGGAAGGCGGCCCCTCCTCGGCGACGGCATACGCGGCCGCGATCGACGCCAGCAGCACGCTCAGAGCAGCGACAAGAACCAAACCCATCCGAGCCGAGCGCATTCCACGCTCGGCGTCCCGCGCCAACTTTCTGCCTGCCATGAAGTCTCCAGCCGAGTTCGGCAGCGACCCCCGCGGCAGCTGCTGTTGCCGCGGCAGCATCTGAATTTACCAACAGTATGTCTATACCGATTACTAGGAAAATATATCTTTTATATCGTCGTTCTCAGCCCGAAAGGGCTATCGCATGTGCTGGCTGTTCCCTCGCTTTGCCAGTGCCACCAAAGGGCTGCACGACTCTTGCCATTTGAAAAAGGAGCAGGAGCGCTGGCGAGAACGTCTAACCCTTCCGACACGGACTAGCCCGAGCGCGGCGTCCAGCGGAAGTACCTGATTGCGAGGACGAGGCCGGCGGCGCCCCAGAGGGCGACGATCGCGAGGTTGTCCCAGGAGACGGCGGGGCCGCCGGCGGGGACGTAGGCGTCGAAGAAGGCGTCGAAGAAGTGGCGGACCGGGAAGAGGTCGGCGAAGGCGATCACGCCATCAGGCAATTGGTCTTCGGGGATGAAGACGCCGGAGAGGAAGTAGAGCGGCAGCAGCAGCGCGTTGACGATCGCCGCAGCCGCGTCCTGGGAGGGGATCAGCGCGGTGAGGGCGATGCCGAGGCAGCAGAAGGAGGCGGCGCCGATGACGAGGGTGAGGAGGATCGCCGGCAGGCGGTCCCAGGGGACGTCGGCGCCGAAGAGAGCGCCGATCGCCGCCAGCAGGACCAGCATCATCAGGGCGACGACGATCGAGTTCCCGACCCGGCCGGCGATGAAGACCCAGGGCGGCATCGGGGTGCCGCGGCCGCGCTTGAGGCGGCCGTCTTCGCGGGCGATCACCAGGGTCATCGCCAGCGTCTGCATCGTCGCCGAGATGATCGCCAGCGACATGATCGCCGGCACGTAGTAGGTCGTCGCGTCGATGCCGCCGCGGACGTCGACGTCTTCGCCGCTGAAGACGACGGCGAGGATGAGGAAGAGGATCACGGGGAACATCACCGTGAAGAAGACCGAGGCAGGATTGCGCCAGAAGGCCTTCTGGTCGTAGCGGAACTGGTGGCCGACGAGGGCGAGGCCGCTCATTCGTCCTGCTCCGCTGCCGCGGTCAGCTCCAGGTAGACGTCCTCGAGCGAGGGGCGCGTCACTTCCAGGCCCTCCAGCTCTTCCCCCCGCGCCAGCGCCCGCTCGGTCAGCGTGTGCAGCGCCCGCACCGGGTTCCGCGTCATCTGCATGTGCTGGAGGCCGTTGGAGCGGTAGCGGATCGTCGTCTCTTCGGCTTCGCGTTCGCCGAGGTCCTCAGGAGTGCCGCGGGCAAGGATCTCACCGTGGGCGATGATCGCCACCCGGTCTGCGAGGCGCTGCGCCTCGTCCATGTAGTGGGTGGTGAGGAAGACGGTCTTGCCGAGGTCGCGAAGGCCGGCGATCACGTCCCAGGCCTGGCGGCGGGCGGAGGGGTCGAACCCGGTCGTCGGCTCGTCGAGGAAGAGCAGCTCGGGGTCGCCGACCAGCGCCATGCCGACGTCGAGGCGCCGCTGCTGGCCGCCGGAGAGCCGGCTCGCACGCTCTTCGGCTTTCTCCTCGAGGCCGATCAGCGCGATCACGTCCTCGGTCGGGCGCGGGTCGCGGAAGTAGCCGGCGTAGAGGTCGAGGGACTCGCGTACGGTCAGGTAGGGGTCGAGGCGGCCGCTCTGCAGCACGATCCCGATCTGCTCCCGCCACTCGCGCCCGCCCCGCTCGGGGTCCTCTCCCAGCACCGTCACCTCGCCCCCGCTGCGCTTGCGGTAGCCCTCGAGGATCTCAACGGTCGTCGTCTTCCCCGCGCCGTTGGGGCCGAGGAACGCGAAGACCTCGCCACGGTTGACCTCGAGGTCGATGCCGCGGACGGCCTGGGTGTCGCCGTAGCTCTTCCACAGGCACTTGATGGAGATGACTGGGTCAGACAAGAAGGACGATTCAACCAAGCTCAACGTCGCGGTGCTTGACCCTCACGATCACGTCCTCGCGCCCCGCGAGGTCGCGGCGGATGCGGTCGGCGACGGTGATCGAGCGGTGGCGGCCGCCGGTGCAGCCGACGGCGATCGTCAGGTGGCTCTTGCCCTCGGCGACGTAGGCGGGGACGAGGAACTCGAGCAGCGGCAGCAGCCGGCCGTAGAACTCGCCGGCCTGGGTGCCGGACTCGACGTAGTCGCGGACCTCCTGGTCCATTCCCGTCATCGGCCGCAGCACGTCGTCGTAGTAGGGGTTCGGCAGGAAGCGGACGTCGAGGGTGAGGTCGGCGTCGCGCGGCGGGCCGTTCTTGAAGCCGAAGGTGAGCAGGGTGAGGGCGAGTTTGCCGCCTTCTTTCCCCAGTAGCTCCTCGGCGATCTGGCGCCGCAGTTCGCCTCCGGTCAGGTCGCTGGTGTCGATCACCTTGTCGGCGCGCTCGCGCAGCGGCGCCAGCAGCTCGCGCTCGGCCCGGATCCCCTCGACGATCCGCCCTTCCGGCGCCAGCGGATGGCGGCGCCTGGTCTCCTTGTAGCGGTCGAGCAGCGTCTCCTCGTCGGCCTCGAGGAAGAGGACCATCGGCCGCAGCCCTTCGGCCTCGAGGTCGTCGAGCACCTGCAGCAGGTCGTCGAAGTACTCGCCGCCGCGCACGTCAGAGACGACCGCCGCGCGCTCGACGCCGCTGCCCTCGTGGCGGAAGAGCTCGCCGAGGCCGGCGATCATCCGCGGCGGCAGGTTGTCGACGCAGAAGTAGCCGCCGTCCTCGAAGGAGGCGATCGCCTCCGACTTGCCGGCCCCCGAGTGGCCGGTGATGACGACCAGGGTCACCTGCTTCGCCATTGCCATCTCAGTTGGTCCGGTTGAGCTGCTCATGGATCTCGCGGCCTACTTTGCCAGGCAGGCCGGGCACTGCCTCGAGCTCCTCGCGGGTGGCGGCGAGAAATCGCTCCGGCGTGCCGAAGTGCTGCAGCAGCGCCCGCTTGCGCGCGGGGCCGATCCCCGGCAGCTCGTCGAGGACCGATCCCTCGAGCATGCCGCGGTCGCGGCGGCCGCGGTGGTGATCGATCGCGAACCGGTGCGCCTCGTCGCGGACCCGCTGCAGCAGGCGCGAGGCCTCGGAATCTGCGGCGAGGTCGAGTGGCTCGGAGCGGCCGGGGACGTAGACCTCCTCGAGGCGCTTGGCGAGGCTGACGACGGTGACGCCGCGCTCGGTGAACGGCGCCAGCGCCCGCACCCCGGCCGCCAGCTGCCCTTTGCCGCCGTCGATCAGGATCAGCGACGGGAGCGAGGCGAAGCTGGGGTCGCGTTTGCGGTCGTGCGGCGAGAGGTCGGCCTGCTCGAGGTAGCGGGCCATCCGCCGAGAGAGGACCTCCTCCATCGAGGCGAAGTCGTCGGGGCCGCCGTTGCCGACCCCGTCCTCGCGTAGGTCGCCGCGGACTTTGAAGCGGCGGTAGTCGGACTTCTTGGTCGCGCCGCCCTCGAAGACGACCATCGAGGCGACGGTGTGCTCGCCGCCGATCGTCGAGATGTCGAAGCCCTCGATCCGCACCGGCAGCTCGTCCATCCGCAGCGCCTCGGCCAGCGCCGCCAGGCTCTCGACCCGGCGCGAGCGCCGGTGCTCGCGCCGCAGCCGGTCCTGGTCGAGGGCGAGCTGGGCATTGCGCTCGGCCAGCTCGCGCAGCCGCCGTTTGTCGCCGCGCTCGGCGGCGCGGACCTCGACCGGGGCGCCGCGGCGCTCGCTCAGCGCCTCGGCGAGGACCTCGGCGCGGTCGCGCAGGTAGGGGCCGACGATGATCGTCCGCGGCATCGAGGGCGAGGCCGAGTAGTACTGGGAGATGAACTCCTCGGCGACCTCGGCCGGCTCGCGTTCGCCTTCGTTTTCGAGGTAGAAGCTCTGGCGCTCGGCGAGGATGCCGTCGCGAACCTGGAAGACCTGGGCGTTGGCGTCGGCGCCCTCGACCGCGACCCCGATCAGGTCGGCGGTCCCGATCGTCGCCCCCGCCACCCGCTGCCGCTCGAACAGCGAGCGGATCGCTTTCAGGCGGTCGCGATGCAGCGCCGCCCGCTCGAATTCCTGCGCCGCTGCCGCCGCCTTCATCTTCTCGTCCTCCTCGCGCTCGACCTGGCGGTAGCGGCCGGAGAGGAAGTCGACGATCGCCTCGATGTTGCGGCGGTACTCCTCCTGGGAGATGTACTCGACGCAGGGGGCCCCGCAGCGCTTGATGTAGTAATCGAGGCAGGGGCTGCCGGAGCGGCGGCCCGGCTCCCTCCCCTCGCAGGTGCGGAACTGGAAGAGCTTGCCGAGCAGGTCGAGCGTCTCCCGCACCCGCTTGGCGCTGGAGAAAGGGCCGAAGTAGGCGCGGCCAGCGCGGTGCTTCTCGCGGGTGAAGTAGACCCGGGGGAACTCCTCGTCGAGGCTGACGGCAACGTAGGGGTAGGACTTGTCGTCGCGGAGGCGGATGTTGAAGCGCGGCCGGTGGCGCTTGACGAAGCTCTGCTCGGTCAGCAGCGCCTCCGCCTCGTTGGCGGTGACGAGGCTCTCGATGCGGTCGATGCGCGAAGTGAGGCGGGTGTTGCCGCCGGAGAAGTGGGAGCCGATCCGTTTGCGGATCGAGCGCGCCTTGCCGACGTAGAGCAACTCGCCGTCGCGGTCGTAGAAGAGGTAGACGCCAGGCTGGTCGGGCAGGGATTTGCGCTGCTGCGCGATCCGCTCGGCCCGGCTCAGCGCCTTCTCGCCGCCGTCCCCGGTGCTCCCATTCCGCCTGCCTTTTGCCATCTCACTAAGGGTAGGCTGCTGGCCACTCGGCCAACCGAACGCCACGAGGGAGAGAGATGACCAGCGAGAGCGGGAGCCCGCCGCAGTTGAACACGATCCGGATCGAGATCGAAGGGGAGATCGGCACCCTCACCCTCGACCGTCCCGACGCCTTCAACGCGATGAGCCCGGAAATGATTGGCGAGATGACGGTTGCCTTCGGCTGGCTTGCCGACAGGGCGCCGCTGCGCGGGCTGATCATCACCGGCTCCGGCAAGGCGTTCTGCGCCGGCGGCGACGTCACCTGGTTTCGCAAAGGGGTCGAGTCGGGGGAGATCGACCTCCCCTCCGACGTCCGTCGCGGCGCCGAGGTCCTGCACCAGGCGATCATCGACCTGCGCCGCATCCCCTATCCCGTGGTCGGGGCGATCAACGGGCCGGCGGCCGGGGCCGGCTTCTCGCTGGCGCTCGCCTGCGACATCCGCATCGCCGCCAGCACCGCCTTCTTCGCGCCCGCCTACGGGCGGATCGGCGCCTCTCCCGACGGCGGCATGACCTACTTCCTGCCCCGCGTGGTCGGGCCGAGCAAGGCACTGGAAATCCTCCTCGAGGATCCCAACATGAACGCCGAGGAGGCAAAGGAGCTGGGGTTGGTCAGCGAGGTGGTCGGGCCGGAAGAGCTGATTCAGCGGGCGCAGGTGCGGACCGCCGAGCTGGCGAAGAAGGCGCCCCACTACGTGCGGATGGCCAAGAAGCTGGTCGGGGTCAGCATCGAGAACTCGATCAACGACCACCTGCAGCTGGAGCGGCACGGAATCGCCGACTCGATGGCGACCGAAGACCTCCGCAACGGGGTCGAGACCTTCTTCAGCGGCGGCACGCCCGAGTTCCACGGGCGCTGAACCGGGTAGCGGCGAGGTACGTATCGCGACTAGATTCACCTGGACCGATCCCCGCGGGAAGGAATGAGATGAAGAAGCTTGTACCCCTGTTCGCCCTACTACTCGCCGCTATGGCGCTTGCGGCCTGTGGCGGTGGCGATGACACCAGTGGAGACACCTCTCCGGCTGGAGGCGCCGTCGAAGAAGTCGAAGACAAGGCCGGCGAAGCCAAGGACGAAGTCGAAGACAAGGCTGGAGAAGCCAAGGACGAGGCCGAAGGCGGTAGCGCCGATTCCGGCTCGACGATCGACGTCGAAGCCGACCCCAGCGGCTCCCTCGCCTTCACCACCAAAGAAGCAACCGCCAAAGCCGGCGAGGACACGGTCAACTTCACCAACTCCTCCCCGGTCCCCCACGACGTCCGCTTCGAAAGCTCCAGCGGCGAAGACGTCGGCGGCACCGAGACGATCAGCGAAGGCAGCGAATCAGCCACGGTCGACCTCCAACCGGGCAAGTACACCTTCTACTGCTCCGTCCCGGGCCACCGCCAGGCGGGCATGGAAGGCACGCTGACGGTCAAGTAAGCCTGCGCTCTCAGCGGTGCGCCTTTTCCCCCTCATAGGGTGGAAAA